>CAYVFK010000071.1:0-3991 GCA_964450925.1 uncultured Hyphomicrobiaceae bacterium
AACCATCGAATGTGCCTGGACAACGAGCGACCCGCTTTACATCGCCTATCATGACGACGAGTGGGGCGTGCCGAAAACCGACGACGCCGCGCTGTTCGAGAAGCTCTGCCTAGAGGTGTTTCAGGCGGGGCTGTCCTGGCTAACCGTGTTGCGCAAGCGTGAGGCGTTCCGTGCGGCTTTCGATGGCTTCGACGCGGAAACGGTCGCGCGCTACGCACCTGCCAGGACCGCAGCGCTCATGGCCAACCCCGGCATCATCCGCAACCGGCGCAAGATCGAAGCGACCATCACCAACGCACAGGCCTATCTCCGGCTGCGCGAGAGCATGACACTCAGCGATTTGCTCTGGGATTTCGTTGATGGTGAGGCGATCCAGAACCGCTTTGCCACCCCCGCCGAGGTACCCGCCGCCACGCCGCTGAGCGAGCGGCTATCTCGCGCGCTACGCGATCGCGGCTTCCGCTTCACTGGTCCGACGATGGCCTACGCCTACATGCAGTCGATAGGCCTGGTGAACGACCACCTCATCACCTGCCCGCGCCACGACGCCTGCGCCCGCCTCGCCAAAGTTCGTTAGTCGTCGTCGCTGATCGGGGCGGGCGATTCGCTTGCGCGCGGGTGGCCGGCAAGCTCCAGATAGCGGCGGAACGAGATCGCCGCGCTGGCATAAGGCTCCTGTTGCTCAACGCTCCAGTAGCGCAGGTCCGAAAGCGGGATGCGCTTGCCAGTAACAGCGCAGCGCACGAAGTCGCCGGGAACCAGCACATGGTACTCCCCATCGTCGTAGCGCAGGCGCGCCTCTTTCGTGAGGCCGAAGGATTTCTCGAAACGATTCATGCAGATCCGGAATATTGCGATGGCGTTTCAAACACGATAACGCGGCAGGCCCGAAAGTGCGATAGCGATCAGAGCAGCTTTCCTTGTTTGGACGGTTTCGCCGCAGCCGCCGCGCCGCCCTGTACGCCCGATTTCGCCGGTTTTTTCGCCGTGCCCTCGATATGTGCGCCGACCGTGCCGTCTGCAAATTCGATATCGACGCGAGGCAGTGCGCGGGCCGCCTCGACAGTTCGCACGGCATGGCCATCCGGATCGCGGACCAGCGCGAAGCCGCGCGCCAGCACGCCCTTGTGGCTGAGCGCGCGGAGAAGCTGGGCCTTTGCGTCAAGCCGCTGGCGCTCACGTTGGATGGTGGCAATTGCAGAACGGTGCAGGCGACCCGTCGCAACGCCCACACGTTCGCGGGCTTGTGCGGTGCGCTGCAGAAGCAAATCGGACCTGAGCCGGTCACCCCAAGCCCTCAACTGCTGGCGCTGGCGCGAAGTCTGTTCAGCATAGGCGTAGGCGAACCGCTGCGTAGCGATTCCGAGCCGCTCGCGCGCCTGCGCGGTGCGCTGCGTCAACAGATTTGGCCGGAGACGGCCGCTCCACGCCTGCAACTCGCCGCGCCGCTGAGCGACGTAGGTGATCCGCGCGCGCGCCAAACGCTCCGATGCGGCATCAAACCGCTGGCGCGGCAGCGAAAGAAGGTCGGTGAGCCGCGGCAGCCCCCGCGCCAGCCCGCGCAACTCGCGCCGATGGCTTTCGAGCGTGCGCTGGATCGCCAGCCGCTGGCGGTCCCGCATCTCCATGACACGCGCCAGCAGATCGGACCGCCGCGGCACCGCCCATTCTGCCGCCTTGGTTGGCGTGGGCGCGCGCGCATCGGCGACAAGGTCAATGAGCGTCCAGTCCGTTTCGTGGCCAACCGCAGAGATCACTGGAATATCGCTCGCCGCGACCGCGCGCACCACGGCCTCCTCGTTGAAGCCCCACAAATCCTCGATGCTGCCGCCGCCGCGCGCCACAATCAGCAGGTCCGGGCGCGGAACCGGGTCGCCGGGCTGAAGCGCGTTAAAGCCGCGCACCGCCGCCGCCACTTCCGCCGCGCTCGTCTCGCCCTGCACCCGCACCGGCCACACCACGATGTGGCTGGGGAACCGCTCATCGAAGCCATGGAGCATGTCGCGGATGACCGCGCCGGAAGGCGATGTCACGATGCCGATCACACGCGGGAGGAAAGGCAGCGCGCGCTTACGCTCTTCGGCGAACAGCCCCTCGGCCGCCAGCTTGCGCTTGCGCTCCTCCAAAAGCGCCATCAATGCGCCCGCGCCTGCCGGCTCCAGCGCCTCGATCACGATCTGATATTTCGACGAGCCGGGGTAGGTCGTGATGCGCCCGGTGGCGATCACCTCCAGCCCCTCTTCCGGTTTGAATTTCAGCTTGCCCGCCGTGCCGCGCCAGATGACGCCAGCAAGAACCGCGCGCTCGTCCTTCAGATCGACATAGAGATGTCCCGAGCTAGGCCGCGAAATCCGCCCCAGCTCGCCGCGCACCCGCACAAAGCCGAAGTTGTCCTCCATCGTGCGCTTGATGGCGGCGGAGATTTCGGAGACGGAATATTCCGCGACGTTGCTGGCAGGCGCTGGGCGGGGCACGGCATCTCCTGTTGCGCGGCGTGAATCTCACCTAACATAAGGCTTTGCCAAACCATCGCCAAAAGCTGGGCGATTCGGAAGGTGATGCGGTTTTCATCCGCTGCATTTTCCGGTTACAACCAGCGATGACGCTGCGACAGTTCACCGGTTATCCCATGAAAGTCCTTCTTATCGGCTCGGGCGCGCGCGAACATGCCCTCGGCTGGGCGCTGTCGAACAGCCCGTTGCTCGACCATCTCTACTGCGCGCCGGGCAATGCCGGGTTAGAGGAGGTCGGTGAGTGCATGGCGCTGGATACAGACGATGCCAGGGCCGTCATCGCGTTCTGCCGCGCGCAGGCTATCGACCTTGTGGTGATTGGGCCGGAAGCGCCGCTTGTCGCCGGGCTGGCCGATGCGCTGGAGGCAGCGGACATCCGGGTGTTTGGCCCATCGAAGGCCGCCGCGCAGCTCGAAGGCTCCAAGCGCTTCACCAAGGATCTCTGCGCCGAAGCAGGCATTCCCACCGCCGCTTACGCCGTGTTCGACACCGCCGAAGCCGCCTATGCGCATCTGGCCGCCCGCAACGTGCCTGTGGTCATCAAGGCAGACGGGCTGGCCGCCGGCAAGGGCGTAACGGTCGCGCGGACCCGCGCCGACGCCGAAGCCGCCATCGACGCGTGCTTTTCCGGTGCGTTTGGCGCCGCCGGCGCGCAGGTGATCATCGAAGACTGCCTTGAGGGCGAGGAAGCCAGCTTCTTCGCGATCTGCGACGGCCACTCCGTGCTGCCGCTTGCCGCTGCCCAGGACCACAAGCGCGCTTTCGACGGCGACATCGGGCCGAACACCGGCGGCATGGGCGCGTATTCTCCAGCGCGGATCATGCCGCCCGCGATGTGCGCGCGCGTTATGGACGAGATCATCACGCCGACAATCGAGGCGATGGCTGCGCGCGGCATCCCCTATCGCGGAGTGCTCTATGCCGGCCTGATGATCGGCACGGACGGGCCGAAGCTGATCGAGTACAATGTCCGCTTCGGCGATCCGGAAGCGCAAGTGCTTATGATGCGGCTCCAGTCTGATCTGCTAGCCATCCTGACCGCCGCTTGTGACGGCGCGCTCAACGGTGTGAGCATCGCCTGGCGGGCCGAACCGGCGCTGAGCGTTGTGATGGCTGCGCGCGGCTATCCCGGCGCTTACGAAAAGGGTAGCGAGATCCGGGGGATCGAGAACGCTGCCGAGATGCCAGACGTCCAAGTGTTTCACGCTGGAACGAAACGCGAGGACGGCAAGTTAGTGGCTGCAGGTGGGCGTGTGCTGAGCGTCACCGCGCTTGGCAAGACTGTGCAGGAAGCGCGCACTCGCGCCTATGAAGCGGTCAGCCGGATCAACTGGCCGGAAGGCTTTTATCGGCACGATATTGGCTGGCGTGACATGGTACGGGAAACTACGGCCGAGACAGCTGATGCCAGGGGACGCGGTGATGACGAAGCATAAGGATGCAACACGCGCGAACAGCCGCCAGGATGTCGCATGTCT
>CAYVFK010000071.1:4091-8674 GCA_964450925.1 uncultured Hyphomicrobiaceae bacterium
ACCGCTGTTTTTCGCCGGATGATGAGCGGTAAGACCGGGAAGCTTTTCGCGCTATGGACACCGCGCCGCCCAGCAATGTTCGATCCGGTCGTGCTGCTGCGCACGCTGATGCCCGAGGAGATCGACTGCACATTTGCCGAGCTAAAGATCCCGCTGAAGGTGATGACGTCGGATTTTTACACCCAGAGCGAATTCGTCATCGACAAGGGAGATGTGCTGCCAGCCATCGCCGCAAGCTCCGCGCTGCCAGGTCTTCTCAAGCCCGTGCGCGTCCAAGGGCGGGTGCTGATCGACGGCGGCTTCGTGAACCCGCTACCGTTCGATATCATTCGCAAAGACTGTGCGTATACGGTCGCGATCGACGTCAGCGCCAGTCCCGAATATGGCCGAACGGAAATCCCCTCTGCGCTGGAGGCGATCATTGGCAGCACACAGATCACAATCAGTTCGATACAAGCGGCGAAACTGCGCGCCGGCGCGCCTGACACGCTGGTCCGCCCCGATGTGTGCCAATATAACGTGCTGGATTTCTTCAAGACCGCAGCGATCCTTGAAGAGTCCGAGCCGATCCGCGACGAGGTCAAGCACGCGCTTGACGCCTATCTCAATCGCGTAACTGCTTAAAAAATCGCTGCAACATCGAGCGCGCCCGCATTTCGTCGATCCCGCCATAAACCTCCGGCGCATGGTGGCACGACGTTTGAGCGAAAAACCGCACACCATTCTCGACCGCGCCGGCTTTCGGATCTGCGGCTGCGAAATACAGCCGGCGCAGCCGCGCGAAGGAAATGGCTGCCGCGCACATCGTGCAGGGCTCCAGCGTGACGTAGATATCGAAACCAGGAAGTCGCTCACTGCCCATGACGCGGCAGGCCTCGCGGATGGCGATCATCTCGGCGTGGGCTGTCGGGTCGCGCCATTCAAGTGTGCGGTTCCCCGCGCTGGCGACAATGCCGCGTCCGTCGCCAACGATGACCGCGCCGACCGGCACTTCGCTCCGCGCAGCAGCGGCCTCGGCCTCGGCGAATGCGCGGTCCATCGGGCTTTGCTGGCGCGGATCGGGCATGGCGCTGAGCGGTGTTTCGCGCCGGCCGACTATTTCAGCGGCTGGCCCTTGCTGGCGTGCCCATTGGCAGTCGCGGCCAGGGGCGCAGTATTGTTTTCGGCGCGCGGCTTCGTTGCGGCCGGCTCCTCCGGCTTGACCTTATCCCCGCCCAGTTCGCGCAGCAACGCATCATGCCCGCGCAGCATCGGCTCGATCTTGTCGGGCGCCGGTTCATCAACTCGGCGATCGTCCGCCGCCACGCTCAGGCGCTCTTCGGCCTTGTATTCGAGCATCTCACGTTTCGGCGCGAGCACATGGCTGGCGCGCACCTCGCGCGGCTCATCCATTTCGGGCGTGTATGCCCCGGCCTTGAACAGCGCCTCGATCGCCTTCGTGACCCGACGGGTGATGCGCTGCGCCTCTTCCTCGCTCATGCCTTGAGCCGTGCGCGAGTCGTTCACCGCGCCAACAAAACCGGCAGCCATCAGCGCCACTTCGATCTGATAACGATAGTTTTCCTGCGTGCTGTATTTCAGGCGATCCCATACATCGAGAATAAGCGTCTGCATTTCTTCAACGATTGCGCTGTCTCCGAAGAAATCGATCGATTTGGCATCGCCGGCGTCCATCGCCCCGATGACAAGCGCGGTCCCGTCCTTGCGTCGCAGCGCGCTCACGGCATCGTAGATCTCTTCAACCGAGCGGATCACGCCGACAAGCACCTGCGGATCAGTCAACGCGCGCGGCCGCTCGGCGAGCATGATCCGCAGGCGGCGCATCTGGGTTTCCGCGCCCGCGCTGTCTGTGATGGTCAACTCATCCGATTCCGTCTCGCGGATCAGCAGATCGCGCAGCCGCGGCATCACGTAGATGACGTTGTACGCGCCGACGTCGAGATCGGCCAGGGTCTTGCGGTTGACGCCCTGATCTCCGTCGAGCAGCCCCGACCAGAAATTGATATCGAGCAGCGGCGAAAGCCCGAAATAGGCCATCAGCTCCTTTTCCTGCTCGCCGAAAGCCTGATAATGTCGGGTGAAAACGCTATACGCCAGCAGCACCTTCTGGGTCCGGTTGACGCCCTCGGCTTCGCCGTTCCGGTTGATGCGCAGCAATTCGCGGATACGCGCTGCTTGCAGTGCATCACGCAACGTATCGACGGCCTGTACTATGTGATCGCGCCGCATGGCTCGCCCCTATCTGGCGTGTCTCGTCCGGTAGACTTGCAGCTCTACACGCTTACAACCGCGGAACGTGGCGGCAATATGGGTCGAATTGATGGCAGGCGAAAAATCTGAAAAACCAGATGATGCGATGCGGGTGGCCAAGCGGATCGCGCGCGCTGGGGTATGCTCGCGCCGCGATGCCGAACGGCTAATCGCAGAAGGCTGCGTCGCCGTCAACGGGAGGGTTCTCGAAAGCGCCGCGCTGGATGTGGCATCCAATGCACGCATAACCGTCAATGGCAAGCCCCTGCCAGATCGACAGCCGACGCGCGCGTGGCGCTATCACAAGCCGAAGGGGCGCGTGACCACCCACCGCGACCCGGAAGGCCGGCCAACGGTGTTTCAGGCGTTGCCGGACGACATGCCGCGCGTGGTCTCGGTGGGCCGGCTCGACATGAACACGGAGGGGCTGCTGCTGCTGACGACCGATGGCGAACTGGCACGGCATCTTGAGCTTCCAGCAACAGGCTGGCTACGGCGGTACCGCGTGCGCGCACGCGGCAGGGTCGACCAGGCGCGGCTGGATACGCTAAAGCAGGGCGTGACGATCGAGGGCGTGCGCTACAGCGGCATCGAAGCGCGAATTGATACGGTGCAAGGGGCCAATGTTTGGCTCACGGTCGGCCTGCGCGAGGGCAAGAACCGCGAAGTGCGTAAGCTGATGGAGCATCTCGGGCTGGTGGTAAACCGGCTGATCCGCGTGTCGTTCGGGCCGTTCGCGCTGGGCGATCTTCAGGTTGGGCAGGTGGAGGAGATCAAGCCGCGCGTGCTGGGCGATCAGTTGGGCCCGGAATTGGCGAAAAGGTTCGGGTTGGGCGCGCGCACGGGCCATGCCGTCGCGAAGCCGCCAGAGCGGGGCAAGCCGCCGTTTCGCGGCAAGCGCGCGCCCGCGCGGAAGGCGCGCAAATGAGGGTCGTTGGCGGACGGTTGCGCGGCCAGAAGCTGGTTGCACCGGGCGGAAATAGCGTGCGCCCGACCAGCGACAAGGTTCGCGAATCCATCTTCAACATCCTGGCGCATGGCGTCGATGACTTCGAGATCGAGGGCGCGCGCGTTGTCGACCTGTTCGCGGGCACCGGCGCGCTCGGCTGCGAAGCCCTCTCGCGCGGCGCGCACTTCTGCCTGTTCGTGGACGACGCGCCCGCCTCACGCGGACTGATCCGCCAGAACATCGAGAACCTGGAACTCACGGGCGTGACCCGCGTGTTCCGGCGCGATGCCGCGCGACTGGGGCCGGCAGGGTCGGTCAAGCCGTTCAATCTGCTATTCGCTGATCCGCCTTATGGGCAGGCGCTAGCGGAGCGCGCGCTGGCCGCGGCAGCGGAGGGCGGCTGGCTCACGCCCGGCGCGGTGTGCGTGGTGAAGGAGCGCGCGGACGCGGACTTCGCTCCGCCGGACGGCTTCACGCTGCTGGATACGCGCCACTACGGCGACACCGCCGTCCATTTCCTGCGGCTCTCTTAGATGGCGCGCTCTTTCATACAGTATCCTGAACTGCATATGCCCTGATAATTGCCGACAATCTACCAGCCTCTGATTCTGTCAAATCAGCCGGCAAATTCTTGATCTGCACGGTCAATCCACTTCTCAGCGGCACAGGAACAGCGATCTCGTTCGGAGGATGGCCACCCCCGCACAGATCCAACTCAGATGGCTCTGATTCAAAGTTTGCCTCTACACGTTCTTTCTGCCTTGGGCTTTTTTGTACGGTTTTATCCTTCGTCTCGGATGAGCGCCTTTGCAATACTGAAGGCTTGAAAGTTCGCGGAGATTTTTTGTAAGCTAGGAAGTCCTTTAATGCAGCACGCAAACGACTAGCATATACTTGCAAGCTATCAGGCTTGTAGCTCATGCCGTACAGTTTTTCGAACCTACTCAAAGCCTCGTCGACACTTATGCTACGCAAATCGTATTTTTCTTCTTCCTCCAAAACCTCCAAGATTTTGTTCGCCGCGTTCTTTCTACTAAGCGCGGTATTCTGCTTTAGCTGCCCTGTCTTAGCCAAATGATCTAGGAATTTGTTAAGATCATTAACTGAGTATCCGCCGTCCGTCACGTCATGCTCCCGTCGCTAGATGTTCAACTAACCACTCGTAGAGCACATCAAAGCGCTTCGGTCAACCCATCTAACATCAAGTATCGACTTTTCCCCACCCTTGATTGTTAGATGAATGTGGTGCGCCAGCGGTTGCCCGACTAGCGCCGGCCGAACAGCCGCTCGATATCGCCGAGCTTCAACTCGATATAGGTCGGCCGACCATGGTTGCACTGCCCCGAATGCGGCGTCGCCTCCATCTCGCGCAACAGCGCGTTCA
>CAYVFK010000072.1:0-8626 GCA_964450925.1 uncultured Hyphomicrobiaceae bacterium
CCTGATGCGCGGGGACATAGCCGGCCTCGAAATGCACCCGCGCGCAGCGCATGTAACTCTTGGTGATAAAGCCGTAGAGGATTTCCGCGAGGAAGCGTTTTTCCTGCGGGCCAAGCCGGCCCATGATGCCGAAGTCGATGGCGATGATCCGCCCGCTGAGATCGACGAACAGGTTGCCCTGATGCATGTCCGCGTGAAAGAAGCCATCGCGCATCGCGTGTTTTAGGAAGGCGCGGATGATGTTCGTGCCGAGCTGATGGCGGTCGAGACCCGCGCGCTCGATCGCGGCGATATCTCCCATCGGGATTGCGTCGATCCACTCGATGGTCAGGACCCGTCGCGAGGTGCGCGTCCAGTCGATCGTGGGAACGCGGAAGTCTGTATCGCCATGCTTTGTGATGTTGTCGTGAATCTCCGACAGCCCAGCGGCTTCCATGCGCAGGTCCATCTCCAGTTCGACCCACTCCGCCAGCGTGTCGACCACCGCGACCGGGCGCAGCCGGCGAGACGGCGCGTGCCACCGCTCAACCATACGCGCGGCGAAATAGAAGGTCTCCAGATCGCGCTGGAACCGGCGCTCCACGCCCGGGCGCAGCACCTTGACCGCAACCTCGCGCGCCGCACCACCCGGCTCGTTGATCGTCGCTTTGTGAACCTGGGCGATGGAGGCGGCGGCAACCGGCGGGCCGAAGCTGTCAAATAGTATGTCCACATCGAGGCCGAAGGATTCGGCAATTGCGCGTTTTGCATCGGCGGTCGGAAATGGCGGCAGCTTGTCGCGCAGCGAAGCCAGCTCACTTGCCAGCTCCATGCCGACGATATCCGGGCGCGTCGCCAGAAACTGGCCGAGCTTGATATAGCTCGGACCAAGCGCGGCCACTGCCTTTGACAGTTCACCCGGCTTGCCCGGCCGCGGTCGTCCGATCCGCGTTCGCCGCAACAGCCCCAACGGTCCGGGAACCGGCTGTTCCTCTGGCATCGCACGGAGCGCTGCGGGCAGCAGGACCAGACCGGCGCGCACCAGCCGATAGATATGTAGCAGCGCCTTCACGCCTGAACGTTGCCCCCGCCGTTATGAATGTTTGTTTCGCTCAGATCCGCCAGCCCGAATGGAGCGCGGCGACCCCGCCGGTGAAGTTGCGGTACCTCACGCGCGCGAAGCCTGCAGCTTTCACCTCTTCCGCGAATTCATCCTGATCCGGGAACCGCGCGATGCTCTCAACCAGATACTGGTAGGCCTCGCGCTCTCCGGCCACGGCCTCGCCAAGCCTTGGTATGACATGAAAGGAATAAAGTTCGTAAATGTCGTCGAGGATAGGGGCCTGCACCTGCGAGAATTCCAGGCATAGAAAGCGGCCGCCGGGACGCAGCACGCGGTAGGCCTCGCGCAGTGCGCGCTCGCGGTTCGTCACATTGCGGATCCCGAACGCAATGGTGTAAGCATCAAAGCTGCGGTCGGGAAACGGCAGCACCTCGGCATTGCCCTGGATGAAGTCGAGCCGCCGCGCGAGCGCTGTGCGCGCGAAACGCCTTTGTCCTGCGTCCAGCATTTCTCCCGAAATGTCGCAGATTACGGCCGTCGCCTGCGGGCCAGTGGCGTTCAGGAAGCGCTGCGCGATGTCGCCGGTGCCGCCGGCCACGTCGATCAATTTGAAGGCACGGTTTTTCGGCGGCGCGAGCCAGGCGATCATGTCGCCTTTCCACAACCGGTGCAGCCCGCCTGACATGAGATCGTTCATCAGGTCGTAGCGATCGGCAACGCGCGCGAACACATTGTTCACCAGCGCCTGGCGTTCGGCTGCGCGGACCTGCTGGAAGCCGAAGCTTGCAGTGTCCGAAGCGCCTGATTTGACGGTGTTATCGTTCGTCATGCGCGCGAACATAGCGCAGGGCGCGGGCTGTTGCTATCGTTTGCGCGCACTTTGAACCAGAGACGAAATCGCGCAGTGGAGACGTGACCGGGAATGCCTGAGCTGCCCGAAGTAGAGACTGTGCGCCGCGGACTTGCCCCGGTGATGGAGGGCGCGCGCTTTGCGGCTGTCGAGCTGCGCCGGGCGAACCTGCGGTTTCCGTTTCCCGAGGGCTTTGTACAACATCTGGTCGGTCAGCGCGTGGAGCGGCTGCAGCGGCGGGCGAAATACTTGCTGGCACATACCGAAAACGTCGTGCTGGCCATGCATCTAGGCATGAGCGGTCGATTTTCGATCGCAGAGCCGGCCAAGCACGCGTCGCCAGCGGGGGGCGCGTCCCTCAGCGCCGCAACGGTTCAGCCGGGCGCGTTCGTTCATGTGGCGGGGGCGCTGCCTGCCCATGATCATGTCGTCTTCGGCTTCGATTCAGGCGCGCAGGTCGTCTATAACGATGCGCGGCGGTTTGGCTACATGACACTGATCCTACCGGACGAGATGGAGACGCATCCGCTGCTGCGCCATCTCGGGCCGGAACCGCTTGGTGCGGATCTCACGCCCGTCTATCTTGCCCAGCGCGGGCGGGGACGCATCCAGCCGCTCAAGAGTTTCCTACTCGACCAGCGGAACATCGCGGGCCTGGGCAACATTTATGTTTGCGAGGCGCTGCACCTTGCGCGGCTTTCGCCATTCGCGCGAGCAGACAGGCTCGCCACGGCCGCCGGGCGGCCATCGGCGGGCGCAAAGCGGCTGGCTGCTGCGATTGCTGAGGTGCTCGGCGCGGCGATCGCGGCCGGTGGCTCCAGCTTGCGCGATCATCGCCGTACTGATGGCACGCTTGGCTATTTCCAGCATGCCTTTGCCGTTTATGACCGCGAAGGCGAACCGTGTCCGCGCCGGGATTGCAGTGGAACGGTGCATCGCGAGGTTCAAAACGGGCGCTCGACCTTTTACTGTCCGCGCTGCCAGCGATAACGCCGGTACGGCACCACAAGGGGGATTTGCCATGACTTACGAGACAATCATCGTCGAGAAACGCGGCCGCGTGGGTCTCATTACCCTCAACCGACCGGAGTCGCTCAACGCACTGAACGAAACGATGATGCTCGAACTGGGCCGCGCGCTCGATGCGTTTGAGAGCGAAGCCAATATCGGCTGCCTTGTCATCACCGGATCGGAGCGGGCATTCGCAGCTGGTGCGGACATCAAGGAGATGCAGAGCAAGGTTTTTCCCGCGACCTATCGTGACGATTTCCTCGGCACCTGGGACCGCGTCACGCGCACGCGCAAGCCGGTGATCGCGGCGGTGTCTGGCTATGCGCTGGGCGGCGGCTGCGAGCTTGCGATGATGTGTGATTTCATCCTGGCCGCGCCCAGCGCCAAATTCGGTCAGCCAGAGATCACGCTCGGTATCATCCCCGGCGCAGGCGGCACCCAGCGGCTCACGCATTTGGTGGGCAAATCGAAGGCAATGGAGATGTGTCTGACCGGGCGCAACATGAACGCCGAGGAGGCCGAGCGCGCGGGACTGGTGAGTCGAATCGTGGCGAGCGGCGATCTCGTGGAAGAGGCGGTTCGGACCGCCGAGAAGATCGCTGACATGTCCATGCCCGCCGTGATGATGGCGAAGGAAAGCGTCAACAACGCTCTGGAGATGAGCCTGAGCGCAGGCACCCGCACAGAGCGCAGGCTGTTTCAAAGCCTGTTTGCCACCGCGGACCAGAAAGAAGGAATGGCGGCATTTGCAGAAAAACGTAGCCCACAATTCAAGCACAAGTAACAAGAAACCGCCAGAGTAGAACCAGCCAGCACCCATGATTTGACATCCGTCAAGCGACAATTCGCCCTGATGAGTTCAGTTGACCTGCTCTGCGTACAGCGCCAGTGATAGGAAAACCGCAGGTAGGGGAGCAGCAGACATGTTCGGCTTCGAGGCGCTAGAACTGGCTAGGTTTCAGTTCGCATTCACGGTTGCCTTTCACATCATATTTCCGTCTTTCACGATCGGGCTGGCCAGTTATCTGGCTGTGCTCGAAGGTCTGTGGCTATGGAAGAAGGACGATGCCTACCTGAAGGTTTTCAACTTCTGGAAGGTGGTCTTTGCCGTGGCATTCGCCATGGGCGTGGTCTCCGGCATTGTGATGTCCTATCAGTTTGGGACGAACTGGTCGGTATTCTCTGACAAGGCCGGCCCCGTGATCGGGCCGCTGATGGGATACGAAGTCCTGACGGCATTTTTCCTGGAAGCCGGCTTTCTTGGGATCATGCTTTTCGGCTTGAACCGCGTGGGCCCGAAGCTGCACTTCGTCGCGACGCTGGTCGTGGCGTTTGGCACGCTGCTGTCGGCTTTCTGGATCCTGTCGGTGAACTCCTGGATGCAGACGCCGGCGGGCTATGCGATCAACGAGGTCGGACAGTATGTGCCGGTGGACTGGTGGGAGATCGTGTTCAACCCCTCCTTCCCATATCGACTGGTGCATATGGTGCTGGCGGCGTATCTGACCACCGCATTTGTTGTTGGCGCGGTCGGCGCTTATCATCTGCTTCGTGACCGGCAGAATCGCGGCGCGCGGATCATGTTCTCGATGGCCATGTGGATGGCGCTGATCGTTGCGCCGATGCAGCTCATCGCCGGCCACACGCATGGCGAGAACACGCTGGAGCACCAACCGGCCAAGATCGCCGCGATGGAAGGGCATTTCGAGACAAAAGCCGGCCAGCCGCTCATCCTGTTCGGCGATCCTGATGCCGAAGCGGGCACCGTCCATAACGCCATCGAGATCCCGAAACTCGGCTCCTGGGTGCTTACGGGTGACCTGAACGCCGAAGTCAAAGGGCTTGACGCATTTCCGAGAGACGAGTGGCCGCCGATCGACATCGTGTTCTGGTCGTTCCGGATCATGGTGGGGATCGGCATGCTGATGATCCTCGTCGGCCTGTGGAGTGGCTATCACCGGCTGCGCGGCAATCTGTTCGAGGCGCGTTGGCTGCAGCGGCTGGCCGTCGTCATGGGGCCTGCTGGCTTCGTCGCTGTGGTTGCAGGGTGGGTCGTCACCGAGGTTGGACGCCAGCCATGGACCATTTACGGCCAGTTGACGACAGCCGCGAGCGCTTCTCCGATCGAGACGCCAGCCGTCGCGACGTCGCTGCTGGTTTTCATTGTGGTGTACTTTATCGTTTTCGGGGCCGGCACCTTCTATCTGATCCGCCTGATGGGCAAGAGGCCGGATGCGGGCGAAAGCGTTGAGGATCTCGGACCGATCCGCACGAGCGGCATCACGCCGGGGCCGGCCAAAGCTCTGGGGCAGCAACCCAAACCAGCCGAATAACTTTCCGGCGAGGGAGGAGGGAAACGTCATGGTCATCGACCTTCCGTTCATCTGGGCGGCGCTGATCGCCATCGCGGTGCTGGCCTATGTGCTGCTCGACGGCTTCGATCTTGGGGTCGGCATTCTGTTCCTCGGTTACCAGCGCGGCGAGGAGCGCGACATCGCCATGAACTCGGTCGCACCGGTCTGGGACGGCAACGAGACATGGCTGGTGCTTGGCGGCGGCGGACTTTTCGCGGTCTTTCCGCTGGCCTATGCGGTGGTCATGCCCGCGCTTTACGCCCCAATCATCGCGATGCTGCTGGCGCTGGTGTTCCGGGGCGTGGCATTCGAATATCGCTGGCGCACCAAGCGCGGTCGCTTCCTCTGGGACTGGTCATTTGCGCTTGGCTCTATCATTGCGGCTTTCGCGCAAGGCATTGCACTTGGGGCGCTGGTACAGGGCATCGCGGTCGACGGGCGCGCCTATGCCGGCGGCTGGTGGGACTGGCTCACGCCCTTCTCCGTGCTGACTGGTGTGGCGCTCGTCGTTGGCTATTCGCTGCTCGGTGCGACATGGCTTGTGCTGAAGACGGAAGGGCATATCCAGCAACAGGCCCGAGATTATGCCGTAAGGGCCGGTGTGGCGCTGTTGGTGCTGATCGGCATCGTGAGTCTCATAACGCCTTACCTGAATCCGGTCTATCTGGAGCGTTGGTTCGCCTGGCCCACCGCGGCGTTCAGCGTGATCGTTCCCGCGCTGGTGCTTGGTTGCGCATATCTTCTGTTCACAGGCCTGAACCGCGGATATGACTTGCAACCTTTCCTTGCTTCGCTTGGCATATTCTTATTGTGCTACATCGGCATCGGGATCAGCTTTTATCCCTACATGGTGCCACCAAGCCTCACGATCTGGCAGGTGGCGGCCCCTGATGAAAGCCTGATGTTCCTGCTCGTTGGCGCGCTGATCCTGCTGCCGCTGATTATCGCTTACACCGCGTATGCATATTGGGTGTTTCGCGGCAAGGTGAGGCCAGGAGAAGGATATCACTGATGCGCGAGGGGCTGCGCCGTGTTCTGTGGTTCGTTGGCCTGTGGCTGGCGGGCGTCGCCACCGTCACCGCGGTTGGTCTGATCATTCGGCTGGCTCTGACATAGCGGCCTCGGTCGCGGCCACGCCCGGCGCTGGCAATTCGTGGATCATCACGCGGTCGAGTGTGTCATGGGCGAGATCACGCAGATGCGTGTGGTGCGTCAGATAGATCACCTGGCCCAAACGCGAGATGTCCGCCAGCATCGCGAATGCGGCGCGCGCGCGGTCATCATCGAAGCTCTGCATGATATCATCGGCAATAAACGGGAGCGGCTCGCGCGTTGCCGCATACTCCTGATAACCGGCCATGCGTAGCGCGAGATAAAGCTGGTCGCGCGTCCCATCCGACATGCCGTCGACCAGCAGCGAGCCGCCATCCGCCTTGATCGCAACGAGCGTTTCGCCGTCCTTGTCCGGGCGCGCTTGCAGGTCAGAGAAGCGCCCGCCGGTGATGCGCCGGAAGCGCTGGGCGGCGCTCAGCATCATCGCGCTGCGGTGCTTGTCGCGGTACGCGCGCAGCGCGGCCTCAGCGGCGGCGACGCCGGCCATGAGCCGAAGATAACGCCGGGTTTCGTCCTCGATCTGGAGCAGCACAAGCCGCCGCCGCTCGCCAAGTTCGGCGGCCTTTTCGTCCGCGCCGACGGCCTCGACCTGCTCTTCAGCTTTCTTCATGTCGTAATACAGGTGTTTCAGCCGATCTTCGCGCGCCGCGATTTCGCCCTCCAGCGCCTGCGCATCCGCGGCGAGCGCGTCCGCATCGCAGCCGCAGAGTTCCTGCTCGATCTCCGCGAGCGGCCGGCCGTCGAACGCCGCGCGCAAGGTCTGCTCACGCTCGGCGATGTCGCGTTTGATGGCCGCTTTTTCCCTGGCGCTCGCGATCGCCGCGCTCAGCGCATCCGCGTCCGGCGCGCCGAAGCGCTCGCACAGCCCCGCCAGTTCGGCGTCGATCGTCTCGCGCTCCCGCCGGCCCCGGTCGAGGTTCTGGTTCAGGCGTGCGATTTCCTGGTCGGTCTGCTCGCGCTTGGCGCGCTGGTCTCGCGCGATGTCGAGGCCTTCGCGCAGCGTTGCCAGCGTCTTGCCGGGATCGGTTTCGTCCAGCGGCGTCGCCGTGACGGCGCACGTCGCGCGGCACAGCGCCAAAAACTCGG
Source organism: uncultured Hyphomicrobiaceae bacterium (assembly GCA_964450925.1). Taxonomy (GTDB): domain Bacteria; phylum Pseudomonadota; class Alphaproteobacteria; order Rhizobiales; family Rhodomicrobiaceae; genus Dichotomicrobium. The sequence continues at coordinate 7,457 of CAYVFK010000072.1, forward strand.
TTTTCTGCGTCCGACAGCGGGAAATGTCCTGTTCCAGCGCCTGAGCGCGCTCCACCCCGCCGCGAAGGTCATCCAACAGCGCCAGGATGCCGCGCACCTCGTCGGGCTGGCGCGCCACGCCCTCAGCGCCGAGCCAGCACTGGCCAAGCAGCTCGCGCCAGCGCGCCGTCCAGTCCGCCTGCGCTGCCGTTGCCTCGTCCAAGCGGCGCTCCCGCGCCTCGCATTGCGCCTTGGCTCGCGCGTATTCCTCAAGCCGTTGCTCGCGCTTGACCTCACGCGCTTCCGCTGCGTGGGCGACCGACTCGGCGAAGTCGAGCAACGCATGCAGATCGATTCCGTTAACCGGTCCCGCGCTTGTCTCGGCGAGCGCCGCGCTTAGCCTCTCTTGAAGCTCGGTGCGGGTCGTCTGCTGGGCCTCCAGCCTTGCCTGTAAGTCTGCACAACTTTCTTGCGCAGCAATCGCCTGCTTGCGCCTGTCCAGCCAGTCTTCGAGCTGCTCCGGCGACCAGCCCGCAGGCAATAAAAGCATGGCGGCGATCTCGTCAACGCGGGCCTGCAGCGCGGCGAGCGCCTCTTTCGCAGCGTCGCGTTCGTCCGCCTCACGCGTGGCGGCTGCTTCGGCTTCTGCGGCGTCAATCGCGAGTTGGCGCAAGCGGGCTGCTTCATCGCCGTGCCGCTCACGTTGGGTTCGCGCCGCATCATCTGTCGCCAGCGCCGCTTCGAAAGCATCCGCTGTCTCGGCAATCGCGCTCAGCGCGCCCTCATCGATCGCCTGGCGATGCGCGCTCCAAGCCATATCGCGTGCGTCGCGCTTTCTCGTCAGCTCGTCATCGCTTAGCACGCCGGTCGCCTTTTTCAGCGCGGCCATCTTCTCGCGCAGGCGCGCGGTGCGCGTGGTCTGCTCCTGTCGCTGGCGCTCGGCTTGGTCGCGCGTTTCGATCAGTGTCGCCCGCTCGTCGGCGATGTGGGCCAACAGCCCGGTACCTGGCGTTGTCAGCGCGCGCAACGCGTCTGCCGTTCCGGTCCACGGCGCAAGTGCGGTCAAAGCCTCATCCCGCGCGGCCACGGCGCTGTTAGCCGCTTCCTCCAGGTGGGTGATGTTCTCCACGTCCCGCGCCGCGCGCGCGGCTGTGCGGAGCTGATGAATCGCCGCCGCATCGACCGGCTCGC
>CAYVFK010000073.1:0-8588 GCA_964450925.1 uncultured Hyphomicrobiaceae bacterium
TGCTGCTTGGCCGCTTCGCCGCTGTCGGGCAGCTCGATGAGGAAGGTTGCGCCCGCGCTGTTATCGGCCAGTTCGATGCGCCCACCATGCGCGCGAACCAACTCTGATGCGATCGCCAGACCGAGCCCGGTCCCCCCGTTGCGCACCGATCCGCGGAAAGCGGCGAATAGATTTTCCTGCGCCTTTGCAGGTATGCCAGGCCCGGTATCGGTGACCTGAAGGCGGATCATGTCGTCTTCGCGGTGCGCCTTGACCCGGATGTATGCTTCGCCCGCCTCCGCGCTCTCCTCTATCGCCTCGCAGGCATTACGCACGAGATTGGCTACGACCCGGTAGAGGTGGTCACGATCGGCGTAAACGTCCAGCCCAGCCGGCATGTCGACGTGCCACGCGATCCCGTGGCGCGGCAGCATCAGCGCCTCGCCGACCTCCTCGATCAGCGGGCGCAGGCGAAACCGCTGACGATCGGGCGGCTCCTCCTCGCTGCGGCCATATTTGAGCGTGTCTGAGCACAGTCGTATCGCGCGGTCGAGCGAGGCGATTAGCTTCGGCGCAAAGCGCTGTACGGTCGGATCGGGGATCGCGCCCATCCGGTCGGAGATCAGCTGCGCGCTGGAGAGCATGTTGCGGAGATCGTGATTGATCTTGCTTACCGCCAGGCCCAATGCGGCCAGCCGGCTTTTCTGGCGCAACAGACTGGTGAGTTGGCCCTGCATGTCCGCCAATTCGTTCTCGACGATGCCGATCTCGTCGGAGCGCTTGGACGGCGCGATCACCCGATCTGGATTTTCCGGGTCCTCGCCAAAGGCCATCATGTTCCGGGTCACGCGCGAAATCGGCTTGATCAGCAACGAATTCAGCGAGAGATAAACCAGCGTCGCCGCGATCAGCGAGATGATGAGGGACAGCAAGAGAATGTTGAGCGCATAGCGCAGGATCGCGGCTTTCAGCAGGCTTTCATCCACGATGATCTCGATGAAGGCGCCGTCCCCGGCTTGCACCGGACCGATCACGCGGATCATGCGACCGTCCGGTGAGATGAAGGTGTAAAGCGCATCGCCAATCAGCGTTAGCCATGAGGCCTCGCGCAAGTCAAAGCTCGTTTCGACCTGGCCCGGCATATCGCGCTCTAGCAAAAGGCTGCGGAAATCCCGTCGCTTCAGCGCCACCGCCTCGACCTTCGCGGTATCAAGCAGATCGGCGCGCAAGGCCTGGGACAGCGCTCCGGCCGGCGCAGCCTCAACCGACAAGGCGGCAATTCGCGCCGCCACAAGCCGTTCCTCGAGCCAGGTCTTGCGGTAGTTTGCGACCGAAGGCACGAAGATCAGCACTTCCGCGATCATCACGAACAGGATGGTCAGCCACAGAAGCTTGGCTGACAGCCCCATGCGAATGACGCGGCGCTTGCGCTCGGCCCGGTCCGATTTCTCCGGCGAGGTGCTTTGGCCGTCTTGCTTCGCGCCAGTGCCGGGCAACAACACCGTCACGGCGTTCCCCAGAATACAGCTGAACGCGCCCGCAGCCGTAGCGCGAGAGCGCAGATCCATAACATCTTCCGGTTTAACCCAATTTCCGCGCGAAGCCAATGACGCGTCGGATCAGCGGGTTGGTCAGGCTCGGCGTGTAGAAGTTTATCGCCGCGCGCTTGTTGATCTCCGCGAGGGTTGGATAGGGTGAAACGATGCTGGCGAGCGTGCTAATCTTCATGCCGTTTTGCACCGGCAGGCTCCACATCTGGATCAGTTCGCCGGCGTGCTCACCAACCATGCTGGCGCCGATCACCTTCCCGCGCTTCGTGGTGATGACCTTCACGAAGCCATGGGTGGCGCGCTCGGCCTGGGCGCGGTCATTATCGCTGTACGGCCAGCGGTAAACGTGGACGTTGCCGTGTTTCTTGCGCGCCTCATCTTCAGTCAGACCGATCTGCGCCAGCTCCGGGTCGGTGAAGGTGACGCGTGGGAGGATGTCGTTGTTGGCCTTGGCGGGCAGGCGGAACAGTGCGTTCTTGATGACGACGCTGGCGTGGTAGTTGGCGACATGGGTAAACTGCAGCCCGCCGGTGACGTCGCCGATCGCGTAGATGCGCCGGTTACTGGTGCGCAGGCCCTTGTCGACCTTGATGCCGGTGCGGTCATGGCGCACGCCGGCGCTGTCCAGGTTCAGCTTCTCGATGTTGGGCCGCCGGCCGGTTGCCAGCAACAGGTGTGAGCCGTCGATGGCATAAGACTGACCGGCGCGGGTGAAGCGCACCTGCACGCGCTCGCCGAATGGCTCGAAGCGCTCCACGCGCGCATCGGCTATGATCTCCACGCCGTCGGTTTCCATCTGGCGCAGTACGACTTCGGCCAGCTCCGGGTCTTCCTTGGCCAGCGGCTTGAATGCCTCCAGCACGGCGACCTCGCTTCCGAGACGGCGGAACGCATGCGCCAGCTCCAAACCGATCGGCCCGCCGCCCACAACGATCAGTTTCTCGATCTTCCGTTTGTTGTCGAAGATTGTCTCGTTGGTGAGATACGGCACGCGCTCGATACCCGGGATTGGCGGCAGCGCAGGCGACGAGCCGGTCGCGATGATGAAACGGCGCGCCTTGATCTCGCGCCCGTCGGCGAGCACCGTCTCCTTGTCGCGAAAGCGGGCTTCGCCCTTTATGACGTTGACACCCAGTCCCGTGAACCGCTCCACCGAGTCGTTCGGTTCGATCGCCGAGATAACCTCGTGGATATGGTCGTGCACCCGGTCGAACTCGACTGCCGGCTCCAGTGGTTTGAGGCCGAACGGGCCGGAATTGCGCATCATGTGAGCGCGCTTGGCCGCGGCGATCAGCGACTTGGACGGTACGCAGCCGTAATTCAGGCAGTCGCCGCCCATCTTGTCGCGTTCGATCAGCACAACTTCCACGCCGAACTGCGCGGCCGCCGCCGCCACCGACAGCCCGCCGGAGCCTGCGCCGATCACGCACAAGTCGGGCTTCAACTGCTCCGCCATTACATACCCCCTCTGCTTGTTCAGGCCTGCGCGGGCTCGCCTCGCATCACGCCCCGGGCTGTTTCTTCAGTTTCTTGACGATTGCGGGGATGAGCGCAACAACTCCCAACGCGGCGAAGGCAATCAGCAATTCTGGCGTGATCAGCGTGCCCGGATCGAACTGGAAGCTGCACGGCGGATCACCAGGCGCGCGCGCTGCCTGACACGCCTCGAAGGCCTGGCGTTGGGCAGACAGCACGCTGTCCAGCCCCGCCCCTGCGAACGCGAATGCGAAAGTTCCGGGGATGATGCCGAGAGTGGTCGCGATCACGTATTGGCGCAAGGATACGCCGAGCAGCGCGGGCGCAAGGTTCACCACCCAGAATGGGAAGACCGGCACGAGGCGCAGGAATAGCAGGTAGCTCATCGCGTTTTCCTGAAAGCCAGCGCGGAACCTGCCGAGCCAGGGGCCGGCGCGCGCGGCTAGCGGCTCGCCCAGCGAGGAGCGCGCGATCAGGAAAATTGCAGTCGCCCCGAGCGTCGCCGCCACAACCGTGATCAGCCCGCCGATTAGCCAGCCGAACAGCAGCCCACCCGCGACCGTGAGCACGGCTCCGCCCGGCAGCGAAAGCGCCACCACGAGCACATAGATCGCCGAGTAGACCGCGAGCGCGCCGATCAGGTGGTCCGCAATCCAGTTTTGCAGCGCCTGCTGGTTCAGCGCAAGTTGCTCGAAGGAGATCAGGGTGTGCCAGCCTTGCGATAAGATCAACCCCGCGATGGCGGTCAGCACGATCAGCGGCGCGAGCCGGCGTAGCCAGGTCTTACGCGGCACCGCCTCGCCAATCTCCGCCTGGGTCGCGTCCTGCTGGTCAGCGTCCTCAGGTTGCATGTCGTGTTGATTCACCGCTTGCGCTCCGCCGGGTGTGGCATTGAATTCATGGCTGGACATCGTTCAGCCGCCAGTCGTAGTCGTAATTGTCGATGGATGACAGCCTGGCGAGGCGCTCCGCCGTCTCGCCTTCGGCATACCGGCGCATATGCGCGATAACGCTGGCTTGTGAATTGCCAAAGTCCTCGTCGTACCAGCTGTAGATTTTCGAGGCGGTCGCTCGGGCGCCGTTAAAGCGCAGGCCACGCGGGCTGGCGATGAAGGCGCGGGCCGCGGCATTGAGTTGCGCGTCCAGCTTGTCGCCGGTGTAGGCGTCGCGCGCCAGGTTGGGGCAACCGATTGAAGCGCAATTGACGGCGTAATGTACACGCGGATCGTCCCAGTTCACGCGCAGGATGTCATGCTCGATGTTGTCGAGGCTCAGATTCACGCCGCCGACCGACACCAGTTTCGCCCCCCACGGACCGTTGGAAAAGAAGCCCGGCGAGATGTCGATGTCACGGATGCTGTCCACCGGGTAATGCTTGAGGATCAGCGCAACCGTTGCGGCGTTGTAAAGATTGACCCAATAGGCATATTGCTCCGGGCGTGAGAGCTTCGTGAGGTCGATATCTTCAAGGGCAGCGATATAGCCCAGAAGGGTCTCGCGGTTCTCGCTCTGCCACGCCGCGTAGTCGACGCGGTTCAGGTGGTCATCGACTTCGACATATTCCTTGAGCATGGCATCCCAGGCAGAATGGTCGATCGTGCGCTCGGAGCGCGGGTCATGCGCTGCGAAGCGCTGGGCCAACTCGCCAGCCCGCGCGCCCGAGCTTGCAAGAAGCGCAGCCAGCAGGTTCAGGCCCACCATCAGCGTTATGCCAAGAGCGAGGGCTGACAGTCTCATGATTTGTGGACGGCTCATGCCGATCTCCGTTGAGCAACTCTTCATGCCTCTTATTTACAGGCAAGCCGGCGGCGCGGGAACGCCCTGTCAAGCGCTCGTGATGAGATGTGGCCAGCGGTGATGAGCGCGTGATCGGCCCGCGCTCTGGACAGGCGAAGCGAACCAGCACTATAACCACGCGAGATACTGAGAATACGATCGACGATGGAGATCGAGGGTGAAACGCAGCTTTCAGCCTAGCAGGCTCCGGCGCAAGCGCAGGCACGGCTTCCGCGCGCGTATGAGCACGAAGTCAGGGCAGAAGATCATGGCGCGCAGGCGCGCGCGGCGTCGCAAGCAGCTCACCGCATAAGGGGGGCGAATGAAAGCCGGCCGGTCATGGCGCGACTGAAGACGTTGAAAGACCGGCGGGACTTTATCAGACTGAAATCAGGGCGGCGCTGGGTTACGCCGGCCTTTGTCTTGCAGGCCGCGCCGCAGCCAGAAGACGTGCCGGATGGCGTGGGACCGAGGTTCGGCTTTACAGTATCGCGCCATGCGGTGGCGAAGGAGGGTCCGCAAGGGCGCAAACGCGGCGGCGCGGTACGTCGCAATCGGGCGCGGCGGAGGCTCAAGGAGGCAGTGCGCCATCTCGGGCCGGTCGCGGCGCGGCGGGACTTCGACTATGTGGTGATCGGGCGGGCGGCAGCGCTTGAGCGCGATTTCAATAGTCTCATCTCGGATATGCAAACAGCGTTTGCACAAGTGAATAGCGCCGATCAGGGGATGCGGCGCAACCAAGCGTCGCAGCGGAAAAAAGGCGCTTGAAATATCTGGCGTGGCAGGTTTCGAAAAGCTAAACCCACACCATATGCTGCTCAGGTTGGACGCGCGGGAGTACTCCGGTTTTGATGGACGAGAAGAACCGTAATCTTCTGCTGGCAGTGGTTCTGTCAGTGGTTGTGCTGTTCGCCTGGCAAGCGCTGGTGATCGGTCCGCAGCAGCAGGCGCAGCGGCAACAGGCGCAGCAGCAGACCACGCAGCAGACGCCGGCTGAAGGGCAACCGCAAACCGGGACGCCGGCACCGTCTGCTCTCGGGGAGCCTGATGTGAGTTCGGCGCCTGGCGTGGGGGCGCCGGGACTGCCCGCCGCCACAGCCACGCGCGATGCTGCCCTTACCACGACCCAGCGCGTGCCGATCGACACACCCAGCTTGCGTGGTTCCATCAATCTCAAGGGCGGGCGCATCGATGACCTCGTCCTCAAGGACTACCGGGTCGCCGTCGACAAGGACAGCGCCAACGTCACGCTGCTCTCGCCATCTGGCAGCCCCGCGCCGAACCGCGCGTTTTACGCTCAGCACGGCTGGACCATCGCTGGCGGGGGCGTGAATGTTCCCGGCCCCGAGACGCAGTGGAGTGTCGAAGGGTCCAGTACGCTGACACCCGGCAATCCTGTTACGCTGGTATATGACAACGGTGAGGGCCTTGTGTTCCGCCGGATCATTGAGGTGGACGCAAATTATATGTTCACCATCACCCAGCGGGTGCAAAACAACACTGGCGATGCGGTCCAGCTCTTCCCCTACGGCCTGATTTCGCGGCACGGCATACCGGATATACAAGGCTTTTTCATTCTGCACGAAGGTCCGATCGGCGTGTTCGGCGAGGAAGGGCTGCAGGAGTTCGACTACAGCGATTTGCTGGAGAGCGCTGCGCCGAGCAACTATTCCGCGACCGGCGGCTGGGTCGGCATCACCGACAAATATTGGGCAGCGACTCTGATCCCGCCGCAGGATCAGGCGTATGACGCGCGTCTGGTCGGTGATGGGCAGGGGATGCAGGCGCGTTTCCAGACGGATTATCTATTGCAGCCGGTCGTGGTTGCCGGCGGTGGCGCGAGCGAAGTCACGAGCCGGCTGTTTGCGGGCGCCAAGGAAAGCAGCCTGATCGATGCTTATGAAGCGGATTTGGGCATCCAGCAGTTCGAGTTGCTGATCGACTGGGGATGGTTCCACTTCATCACCAAGCCGCTGTTTATCGCGCTCGATTTCTTCTACAACCTCGTCGGCAATTTCGGCGTCGCGATCCTCATCGTGACTGTGCTCATCAAGCTCGTCTTCTTCCCGCTCGCAAACAAGTCGTATGTTTCGATGAGCAAGATGAAGAAGCTCCAGCCTGAGATGATGCGGCTGCGCGAGCTTTACAAAGACGACCGGATGCGCCAGCAGCAAGAGCTGATGGAGCTTTACAAAAAAGAGAAGGTCAACCCGATGTCGGGTTGCCTGCCAATTCTTATCCAGATTCCGGTATTCTTCGCGCTGTACAAGGTACTGTTCGTTACCATCGAGATGCGCCATGCGCCGTTCATTGGCTGGATTCAGGATCTTTCCGCGCCCGATCCGACAAGTATCTTCAACCTGTTCGGATTGTTGCCCTTTGGCGTGCCGGATTTCCTGCTGATCGGTGTTTGGCCGATCATCATGGGCATCTCGATGTTCATACAGATGCGGCTCAATCCGCTGCCAGGCGATCCGATCCAGCAGAAGATCTTCACCTGGATGCCGGTGTTTTTCACCTTCATCCTGGCGACCTTCCCGGCCGGGCTGGTGATCTATTGGACATGGAACAATATCCTGACCATCGCGCAACAATGGTACATCATGCGCCGGCAGGGCGTTGAGGTGAACCTGTTCGAGAATATGGGTTTGGACAAGCTGTTCAACCGATTTGGGGTCGGCGGCTCCAGCAAGGGATGAGCGTGTCGCCTGACCCGGCGCGGCTGTTCGCTGGCCCGATCGTTTTCCTGAAAGGTGTGGTGCAAATCGACGGGCTGCCCGGCGACATGATCCCGGAAGTGGCCTTCGCGGGCCGCTCGAACGTGGGGAAATCCAGTCTGCTCAATGCGCTCGCCGGCCGAAAGGCTCTGGCGCGCACCTCGAATACGCCGGGCCGCACCCGCGAACTCAACTATTTTCGCGTCGGCGATGCGCTGCACATCGTTGACATGCCTGGCTACGGTTATGCCAAGGCGCCCAAGGCGCAGGTGCAAGGCTGGAACACGCTGATTTCTGATTATTTGCGCGGCCGTGCGCAGCTCAAGCGGGTTTTTCTCCTCATCGACGCGCGTCACGGCATCAAGCAGACCGACGAGGATGCGCTAGCCCTGATGGACGAAGCCGCGGTGTCCTATCAGGTCGTGCTGACCAAGGTCGACAAGATCAGCACGGCGCAGCTTGAGCGCGTGCGCGAGGCCACAGCGGCCCGGCTGTCCAAGCACCCGGCGGCGCATCCCGAGTTGATTGCGACGTCTTCTGAAAAACGGATTGGCATAAGCGATCTGCGCGAAGCCGTTGCTGGTCTCATTGCAGCGGATTAGGTCATCCCTTTTAACCAAGCCGTTTTTTCGCTCAAGGCTCGGCTCTACTGCAACAGGCGTTTGCCCATCATCGCCGAATCCCCCGCTTTCAGAGAATTGAATCAGGACTTCACGGCACTAGCAACGGTGACTTTCTCAACGGTATCAGGCGCAAGCCGACATTGCGCCAGCAACGCCTGCGCGATCCGAGCAATGGATAAGGGCTCAGCCTCTGGTAGTGCGCTTCCATCTCGAAGGCGACGCTACATCTGGCAACATTTTTATTACCGCAACTCCAACTCGATTGGCGCGACGATGGTCATGCACCGGCGACCAGAGGCGGCCGCACACGCGGGGATAGGGGAAGACATCGGCCGGGGATCATCTGAACCGAATACAGGATCGCTCAGGAATTCTCGCTGGGGGACCAAAAGAGGGACAGGGAACCAATTGGAGAGCTAAGCACCTCAGACTGATTGGGAATTTCAACTGCAATGGCGGAGAGGATG
>CAYVFK010000074.1:0-8443 GCA_964450925.1 uncultured Hyphomicrobiaceae bacterium
GGTCTCGACATATTGCGCGATAAAGAAGCGAAGTTCTTCAGTGACAGCATCAAACGATAGATAAATCGGAAACAGCGTTACGCCCAGAAATACTGCAAGTTGCACGAACTCTTTATAGAACTGACTCGCGATCGTCGGTGGAGGCGGAGGCGGCGCCGTTTCTACGTGAGGTAACTCCGCTCTGTTATCCTTCGGATTGAACTGATCCATCGCAAATAGGTCCCCTCGGCGATGGTGATGAGCGAAGCCATCCCATCTAACGGTACAAGCTGTCGGTTTGGGGTTGAAAAAGCTGGGATCGACGGCCGAAACGCGGCGCCCATATATTGGCGTCGCTGCAAAGCTCTCGGAGATAAAGACGCTTCGTCAGAGCGTTTGGTGTTGAACGCAGCCCTGACAAGATCGCTTGGAGTTATCGAAAGCCGTGTCAATGCCCGGATCATTTGCTTAAAGGTTAGCATAGTTCTGAAATTATCGCCAACCCGGTGATTCGTGGGAAGACAGCGAGCGTGTCTGGCTCTTGCGACCCAGCCCGCTCTTGCCGTATCCAATCAAGGATGCCGCACCAAAGAGGACAGCAAAAATGCCCCGCGCCATTCGTGTTCATAGCTACGGCGGTCCCGATGAAATGCGCTGGGAAAGCGTCGATGTGCCGCCGCCCGGCCGCGGCGAGGTCAGCCTGCGCCAAACCGCCGTGGGGCTCAACTACATCGATGTGTATCATCGAACCGGGCTGTATCCCCAGCCCAGCCTGCCCTTTACGCTCGGCACCGAGGGCGCGGGCGAGGTCACAGCGCTGGGCGAGGGCGTGAGCGGCCTGTCTGTGGGCGACCGCGTCGCGTATGCTGGGCCGATGGGCGCTTATGCCGAAGCGCGTAACATTTCCGCTGATCGCGTCGTCAAGCTGCCGCCCGAGATAGACGACAAGACCGCCGCGGCGATGATGCTGCAGGGCATGACAACGCGTTATTTGCTGCGCAAAACCTATGAGGTCGGCCCGGACACCGTGATGCTGTTCCATGCGGCGGCGGGCGGCGTCGGGCTGATCGCCTGCCAGTGGGCGGCAGCGCTGGGCGCGATGATCATCGGGACGGCCGGCTCGTCTGAAAAGGCCGCACTCGCTCGCGCGCACGGCTGCACCCATGTGATCAACTACCGCGAGGAAGACTTCGTTGAGCGTGTGCGTGAGATCACCGGCGGCGCACTGTGCGATGTCGTCTATGATTCGGTTGGCAAGGACACCTATCCAGGTTCGCTCGACTGTCTGAAGCGCCGCGGTCTGTGGGTCAGTTTCGGCAACGCTTCGGGGAAGGTGCCGCCGGTCGATATCGGCATTCTGGCGGCAAAAGGTTCATTGTTCCTAACGCGCCCGTCGCTGGCGGCATACATTGCCATGCGCGAGGAGTTGGAGGAAACCGCCAGCGACCTGTTCGACGTGGTTGCGAGCGGTAAGGTGAAAATCAACGTCAACCAGACCTATCCATTGCGTGATGCAGCCCAGGCGCACCGCGATCTTGAGGCGCGCAGGACCACCGGCTCGACGGTTCTGCTTGTCGATTAAAGCCGCCCAGGCTTGCCCCGTCGCGGGGCTTTGTCGGTCTCATCCTCGCCGTGCGCCTGTTTCATTGTGGGTTCACTGCCGGCGTGAGCGAGCGTCGCTCGTTCTGCGCCCATGGCGAGCGAAGGGGTGGTTATTACCTCAATTTACACCTGTCGTAAACTCACCAGCGCGTGTCATTTGCCCGGTGAATTTACTTATTCCTCACCCCAGCCGTAAAAAGCGCCATTTACCGCCCTGCCGTTTACTCTATCTTTCCGATAACCTGACAGTTTCGCACACGTTTTACGGGTATCAGGCATGACTGCGTTGAGCGGTTTTGCCTGTGCGAGTTGGCGTGAGCGGAGTATTGCGCTATGGCAAGACAAGACTGCGAGATTTATAATGTTGACGGCGGGGGCAGCAACGCGCAGACGAGCGACGCGTTTCTGCGCCTAGGGATGCAGTATGCGACCGGCAGCGAGGTTGAGCCTGATCTCGTCACCGCGCATAAGTGGCTCAACATTGCGGCCATCCGAGGCAGCCAGGCCGCGCTGCGCCATCGCCGCGAGATCGCCGCGGAAATGACCAAAGCTGAGATCGACGAGGCCTTGCGCCAAGCCCGCGCCTGGCTGAACCCGCGCTAGCCTTCCTGCTGGCAGCGCGTGCGAAACGGAGGACGCATTGGCGATACTGCTTTTGATCTCCGACATGGTGCCTGAGGAGTGGGACGAGGCGATCGCGCGGCTCGCGAAACAGCGCACCGTGCGGGTTTGGCCTTATCTGCAGGACCCAGCGGAGATCGAGTACGCCATTGCGTGGAAGCCGCCGCGTGGGGCGCTGCAAGGCTTTCCAAATCTGCGGGCGATCTTCTCGATGGGCGCGGGCGTCGATCATCTGGTTGGCGACCTGGAGTTACCGGATGTGCCGATCGTGCGCTTCGTCGCAGACGATCTCACAGAGCAGATGAGCGAGTATGTGCTCCACCATGTGCTGCTGCACCACCGCCGCCATCTCGACTATGCCGAGCAGCAGGCCCGCAAGGAATGGAAGCCGCTGGCGCAGCCGGCCGCGCGAGAAGTGCGCGTCGGCGTGATGGGTTGCGGTATTCTGGGGTCTGCGGCAGCGGCGAAGCTGGCGGCGATCGGCTTTCAGACACATGGGTGGAGCCGCACGCGCAAGGCCATCCCTGGCGTGAGCGCCTACGCCGGATCTGATGAGTTTCTAGGTTTCCTGGCCGGCACCGACATTCTCGTTTGCCTGCTGCCGCTCACCCAACAAACGCGTGGGCTGCTCGGCGCAAAGCTGATCGCGGCGATGGCGTCCGATGGTGTGCTACCGGGCCGCGTGGTCATCAATGCCGGGCGCGGCGGGTTGCAGAACGAAGGCGAAATCCTTGCTGCTCTTGACGAAGGCACTCTGTGGGCGGCTTCGCTTGATGTGTTTGAGACGGAACCGCTGGCGCAGACCAGCCCGCTTTGGACACATCCGCGCGTTGTCGTGACGCCGCACAATGCCGCTATCTCCCGCCCAGCGCCGCTGTTTGAGTATGTGCTGCAGCAGATTGAAAAGTTGGAGCGTGGTGAGAGGCTTGACCACGTGGTTGACGTGCAGCGCGGCTATTGACCAGCGCTCGCGTCGGGAAGTTGCAGGATCGTCGGTTCTGGGGAAAGCCGCTTGATGGCGGTGGGTGTGCCCCAACTCTGGGCGATCCGTTCCAGCGCGTGGCGCAACGGCTCCATGACGGTTTCCATCTGGTGTCCGCTGGCATGAACAATCCAGTCGCCTGACTGGGCGATCGCGACATGTCCTTTCCAGAACAGCAGATCGCCGCGTTCCAACCCGCCCTTGAGCGTCCCATCGTCCTCGATCACGCCTTCGACCGTTTCACCGACCTCTGCTTCCTGCATGTCGGAGTCGCGCGGACATTCGACCCCGGCGGCATTCAGCGCAAGCTGCACGAGACCCGAGCAGTCAAGCCCCAAGCTTGTCTTGCCGCCCCACAGATAGGGCGTGCCGACCAATCGCTCCGCCGCGCGGACGTAATCCTTCAGCTTGTCGCCCGCGCCGACGCAGTGCTCCGCGAACACATAGCCGCCACGCGCCAGGCTGAGGAAGCGACCCTCGCGCCCGTCCGCCGAAAGGCGCGCGCCAAAGCTCAGCATATCGATCGGCGGTGTCTTGATGTCGGGCGAAGGGTAGATGTGGGTCGCGCGCACGCGCACGGTATGCGTAGGGTTGAAGACATTGGAGGACAGGTGATCAGCCGGAATGTAGCCAACATATCTATCCCGCTGGAGCTGCCCCCAAGCCCAGCCCTCCTTGGAGTCATAGACTGTGACGGCCTCGCCATAGAGGGCCTCGGTCATAAGCGGTGCATGTACCTTCGGCGCGCTGCGAACCGGCGCGCGTAAGGCGATGACCTGCTGCGTGACGCCGTCAACATAGCGCGGCGCTCCGACCTTTTGGCTCAGCGCGGAAGCGGCCAAGTCTTGCCGGTATGCATTGCGGCGTGGGTCGAGGCGCGGCGTGTTCACGGCGGATAGACCTCGCTCAGAAGTTGAAACGCGGCGCGCGCGCCCTGCGGTTCGCCGCCAGCGGGCTTGGCCGGCGCAGCGCGCGGCGTCCAGCCATAAATGTCCATATGCACGAAGCGCGGCGTCTTCTTGACGAAGCGCTTGAGGAACAGAGCCGCCGTGATCGACCCGGCGAAGGGGCCATTGTAGATATGGTTCACATCGGCGACGCGGCTTTTCAGCAGCTGCTCGTAGGGCTGCCAGAATGGCATCCGCCAGAGTGGGTCGGCCACCGCCAGCCCTGTCTCATGCAGGTCGCGCGCCAACGCTTCGTCATCGGTGTAAAAAGGCGGCAGGTCGGCTCCGAGCGCGACGCGGGCGGCACCAGTAAGCGTTGCGAAGGTCATCAGATGATCCGGCTGCTCTTCATCCGCCAGACACAGCGCATCCGCGAGCACCAGCCGGCCCTCGGCGTCGGTGTTGGCGATCTCGACCGTCGTGCCATTGCGCGCGCGCAGAATGTCGCCTGGGCGGAACGCCGAGGCCGAGATGTTGTTGTCCGCCGCGGGGATCAACAAGCGCAGGCGCACCGGCAGATTTGCCGTCATGATCATCGCGGCGAGCGACAAGGCTGAGGCCGCGCCGCCCATGTCCTTCTTCATCAGCCCCATGGCGCTTGCGGGCTTGATGTTCAGCCCGCCGGTATCGAAACAGATGCCCTTGCCAACGATCGTAACCTTGGGCGCCGACTTGTTGCCCCATTGCAGGTCGATGAGGCGCGGGGCGCGGTCGCTCGCGCGTCCGACGGCGTGGATCATCGGGAAGTTTTCGGCCTCCAGCAGCGAACCTTCGATGACATGGACATACGCATCGAATTCGGTCGCCAAATGCCTCGTTGCGGTTTCCAGTTCGCCGGGGCCAAGCGCGTTGGCCGGATAATTGATGAGTTCACGGCCCAGCCAGACGGCGGACGCAATGTTGAGGACCCGCGCGCGGTCTACGCCGTCGGAAAGAACGAGCCGCCGTGGGTGTCGCCTGGCGTCCTTGCCGGTGCGAAAGGCGGTGAATTCATACGCGCCCAGGGCCCAGGCCACAGCGGCTAGTTCGGCGTCGGGCGGCGGCGCGGCGAAGCGATAAACGCCTTCGGGCAGCACCGTGGGCAAAATGCCCGGCGTCAGCGCGCGGAACGGGGCCTTCTCGTCGCGGCCCAGGCCTACCACGGCGCCGGCCAGCCCGTCCGCGCCCGGCAGCAGTGCAGTATTGCCCCCGCGCCCTCTCCAGTCGATCGCGCGCAGCCATGCTCTGGCTTGGTCTGACAGACCGGGCAACTCGATCCCGTCGGCATTGTCGCTGGTTGGCCAGACCGGCGTTGCGTCCTCGCCGGCGTCAGGCCCCAGGATCAGCCCGCCAAGTTCTTCCCGGATGTCGCGCAAGGATACGGTCATACACTATCCAACTGGCTTGAGGTTTTTGGCGAACACTGCGGAACCGCGTCTGAACTGGGCGTGCACGCCTCACCGCGACAGCCTAGCGTGACAGCGGCTCTACGCCAATGGCGCACGGCAATCTTTCCTCAGCTACACGGCCGTTGGTTTGACGAAACCCCTTCTGCAACGTATCACCGCAGGACACGAAAGCGATACACCCGGGAGGCGACGATCATGTTTCGAGCACTGCGGCTGGATGAAACCGACGGGCGCATTTCCGCATCCATCACTGATATCGACGACGCGGCGCTGCCTGAGGGCGATGTCACCGTCGCCGTCGATTTCTCCACGCTGAATTACAAGGACGGCATGGTTGTGGGCGGGCTGGGCAAGCTGGTGCGCACCTATCCGCATATCCCTGGCATCGATCTTGCCGGGACGGTTGAGCAGAGCAGCAACCCGAAGTTCAAGCCGGGCGACAAGGTGCTGCTGACCGGCTGGCATGTCGGCGAGCGCCATTGGGGCGGTTACGCCGAGAAGGCGCGTGTGAAAGGCGAGTGGCTGACGCCGATCCCCGAAGGTATGTCGACCTTCGAGGCAATGGCCGTGGGCACAGCGGGCTTCACCGCGATGCTGGCGATCATGGCGCTTGAGGAGCATGGCCTACAGGCCGACGGGGGTGATGTGCTGGTGACCGGTGCGTCGGGCGGCGTCGGATCGGTGGCGGTTGCGATCCTCGCAAATGGTGGTTATCGGCCGGTCGCGCTGACCGGGCGGCCCAGCGAGGCGGATTATCTCAGCGGACTGGGCGCGGCCGAGATCATGGCGCGCGATAGCTTTCTGGAGGGCGACCCGCGCCCGCTCGAAGCGGAACGCTGGGGCGGCTGCGTCGATGCTGTTGGCGGCGCGGTGCTGGCGCGCGTGCTTGCGCAGTTGCGCTACGGGAGTTCGGTGGCGGCGGTCGGGCTTGCTGGCGGACCGAAGCTGGAGACCACGGTGATGCCGTTCCTGCTGCGCGGCGTCAATCTGCTCGGGATCGACTCCGTGCAATGCCCTAGCGGGCGGCGCGAAGCGGCCTGGGCGCGCATCGCCAAGGACTTGCCGATGGACAAGCTTCGGGCGATGACCCAGACCGCGCCGCTCAGCGATGTTCCGCGACTGGCGAGCGCCATTCTGAAGGGGGAAGTGCGCGGCCGCATGGTCGTTGATGTTCGCGCCTGATGCCTGCGACCCATCGCCCGCGCGACATCAGTTTTCTGCTCCGTTGACGTTCATGATCTGGTCTTTGATCCGTCCGAGCAGTACCTGAACGTCGTCGCCCGCCTGGCCAACAAGCGTGATCACCGCAACGGCGATGCCCGCGGCAATGAGACCGTATTCGATCGAGGTTGCACCCGATTCGTCGCGCCAGAAGCGCAGAAGCTCTTGTTTCATCGTCCTGTTACTCCCAACAAGGCTGCGCAGGACGCCCGCATGCGGCACAGGCGCCTGAAAAGCATCAACGTATCTCGACCAGAGCGGATCCCGAAAAGTGGGAACTGGTGTTCGGATAAAAATGCGCCGCAAATCAGTTAATTTGAGCGCACTCTCGGTTCAGGCAGAGGGAAAATCGCTCTAGAAGGCCGTTCTGATTGAAAGGACGCTATGCGCTAACGCTTAAGCGCAGTTTAATCGAGAAGTTATTGATAATACGCAGTGAGTGTAATGAAAATTATCGGTTAATGCTGCGCTGGGCGTAAAGGTTTGCTTTATGGGCACAGGCGAATCCAAGCCGTGAGCAAGCGCTCTCGCGGCTGGCGCTGTGGCCGTGCGGAGGAGACCCGTCCATGGCATGCTCTTTTGATGTTTCGCGCGATTTGTCTGAGCAGCCGTGTCCTATCACCGATCAAGAGCGGAACATGCTTTTCGGATGTCGCTCTCGGGGCCTCCGCTGAACCGGAGCCGCGGCTTCAGAGCCCCAGCTTTTCGCTCAGGACGGGCCGGAACTCCTCAATCACGGCGGCATAGACCTCTCGCTTGAATGGCACCACGCGTTCGGTCACCGTATCCAGCGATACCCAGCACCACGCATCGAATTCCTGTTTATGCGGCGGCGGGGGAATCAGGTTGATGTCGCTTTCCTCACCAAGAAAACGCATCGCAAACCATTTTTGCTGTTGGCCGCGATACTTTCCGCCGAGGGCGACGCCAAGCGCTTCACGAGGCAAGTCGTAGCAGTGCCAATCCCGCGTCTGCGCTACTATCTCCGCGTTGTTGGATCCGATTTCTTCTAGCAGCTCGCGGTGAGCAGCTTGTTCAGGGGCTTCGCCGGGGTCGATGCCGCCTTGGGGACACTGCCAGCGCGAAGTCAAGTGCCCCGCGTCCCATTTTGGCACGCGACGACCCATCCATACCTGGCCGATATCATTGAACAGCATGACCGCAACGCAGGCACGGTAGGGCATCGTATCAGGATCGAGCATCCAATTACCCGCCCGTTGATTGCGATACGCGAGGTGCTGAAGGCGTAACCACTTCCGTGACTGGCACCAGCGCGAGCCCCTTATCGTTGAGCGTGCCGATCCACTCTTCTAGCGCTGACAGCGTGGCCGCGTGGGCATGACCTATCGCCACGGCTGCGCCAGTTTCGCGCGCGCGCGCCTCAAGCTCGGACAGTTTCTGCCGGATGGCTTCTGGTTCCTTGTTACGGTCGATCATGGTGTCTACGACCGAAAACGCCAGTGAGATCTGCCGCGCCAGTTCCTGCGATGCTGTATTAGCTGCCTGGCCGTCACCCAGATACAGCAAATCGCGCGCTTTCAATTCCATCAGCATCGGTGCGAACGCACCGGGAGAAGACGCAAATTTGCCGCCAAGATAATTGGTGACCCCCGTAACCCCATTGAAGCGGTCCAGCAGCCAGTCGAGATGCGCGAGGTTTTCGTCAATGGATAAGGAGGTAAGCAGCGTGTGAGGGCCAGGAT
>CAYVFK010000075.1:0-8388 GCA_964450925.1 uncultured Hyphomicrobiaceae bacterium
AAGTCGCACACGCCGCTGCCCGTGGCGGTCGGTTTCGGCGTGAAGACGCCCGAGCAGGCGGCGGCTATTGGCGCGGTGGCGGATGGCGTGGTGGTTGGCTCGGCGATCGTGAGCGCGATTGCCGACAGCCTCAACGCGCAGGGCCAAGCCACGGAAGCGACAGTGCCGGTGGTGTTCGATCTGGTGCGCCAACTTGCGGCGGGTGTGCGTAGTGACCAGCGCGAGGCTGGATGAACTGTTCGCATCATCCACCGACCGCACGTTTGCTGCACTGACTATGAGCCTGTGGTGGGCCCCTGCCCCGTCGGGATGGTCTCGTCGAAATGTACCCAATGGGGCTTTGACGCGCAGAAATAGGCGCCATCCGGTTTGAACTCAAGCCCTTCGAGCAGACCGCCCGCGACGCCAACCTTGTCCGCCAAAAATTTGGCTTCCCACCACACGCTGGTGCCACATGTGGGGCAAAACCGGAAATCGAGGGCACGGCCCTTGGCGGATAGGCTGCGATAAACAGTGGGCGCGCCGCTCATCTGCTCTACTTGCGATTTGTCGTAATACGCGCTGAGGCCGAATGCTGATCCGGTGCGGCTCTGACAGTTGCGGCAAGCGCAGATCGCCTGAAAAACCGGTGTGCCCCTAAGTTGTATGTAAACAGATCCGCAGGAGCACGAGGCCGATGATTGGATTTCGAGTTGTTTCGCCACGTTGCTGCCGCCCAGCGAAATTTGGCTCCCCGGGCCGGACTCGAACCAGCGACCCAGCGGTTAACAGCCGCTTGCTCTACCAACTGAGCTACCGGGGAATATTCCCTTGATCGGGAAAACACGTCACTGACGCGATCAAGCCGCGACGATCTGAAACTAGAGCACCGGGCGGCGCTTCGCAACGTCTAAGCGAATGAGACATGTCGATAATTCGTACCGGAGACGGCCGGAGCGCCGCAACATGACCACATATGGGCGCAAGTCGCAGCAGCCGAAGCGGGAAGCCGGCGAGGGCGAGCGCGGGTGGACGCACAAGGTGAGGCTTGGCAATCGGGAGATCGCGCTGCCGCGATCGCGCGTGTTGCGCATCGGCTTGGGGATCGCGCTCTCGATCGGTGGGTTGCTGGGCTTCTTGCCGATCGTCGGCTTCTGGATGCTGCCGCTCGGGCTGCTGGTGCTTTCGTATGATGTGCCGCGCGTGCGGCGCTGGCGGCGCCGAATTGTCGTGTGGTGGCACCGTCGGCGGGAGCGCCAGGCCCGCGAGGGCGATGACTGAAGTGTCAAATCGCCTGCAGCACGACGATGAGCGCGACGGAATACACCAGCACACCGCCCAGCACGAGCATGATCTGATAATTGTTGCTCACTGTTGCGCTGGTCAGCCGCTTCGCGTTTTGCAGCAGATCAGGCCAAGTGTACGAGACGAAGTCGCCCTGTGTCATGATGGAAATCACGCGCCCGTCCTCGTCAACAATCGGCAAGCGGCGAAAGCGCTCATTCGACATGATTGCGAGCCAGTCAAGCAAATTGTCGTCAGCGCGCGCGACCCGGGGGTTCTGCGTCATGATCTCGGAGAGCTTGGTCTCTTTCGGGTTGCGCCCGCGATCAACGATGCGCTTGAGAATATCGCGCTCTGTGACCATCCCCAACACACGGCGATGTTCGTCGACTACCACAACCGAGCCATAGTCCATTTCCGCCATTTTCGCCACGGCTTCTGAGACGAGTGTAGACGGCGGAAACGTTAATGGCTCTGGCTTCGTAGCGAATTCAAGCCGATCTCTGATTTTCATTCGATCGCATCCTTTATGAGTATTTGCGTTGCGACAAACCGTTTACGTCAATGCCCCAACCACCGATCACGGCCGTCGCGAATACACCTGTAGCTTCGGCAATTGCATCACAGCAGCGAAACGGCCATGACCCAAGCTGAGAGTATCAGTCCGCACAGAAAAGTGTAGAGGCCGTTCCAGGAGACGCCGACGCGCCATGCGCTGACGCCGCCGATGCTCCCGACCAGCAGCGTGGTCGCGGTGTAGGGCGAGCTGGCTCCGCTGAGCGCCCAGCCTGAAGTGATTGCCACAATGATGGCTGCCGGCGCGACCCCCATCGCCTCGGCATTAGGCAACAGCGGCGCCATCAGCGAGACCGAGAGGATCGGGTTCATCCCCATCAGCCCGGTCAGCGGGATGATCCACACGATGGCCAGCAGGATCAGCCACCCTGGCACGGCCAGGAGATCGAGGCTGGAGCCGTCCATGAGAGGCAACAAGAGCTTCGCGCCCAGCGTGCCGATGAAGCCCGCCATGACCAATAGCACCATTTCCGAGCGGTAGTTGAACAGGTCACCGGCATAGCTAGCCGCGCGCTCCGCGACGCGGCGCAGCGGCGCATTGCGCATGTTCTGCATGGCGATCCAACCAGCCGCGAGCAGCGGAACCGCGACGAGCACCACCGCCACCGCGCGCAAACCCGTGGCGACTGACAGTCCCCCAACGGCCGCGAGCAGGACGGCCAGCAGGAGGAACATCGGGATCAGAGTGCGCCAGGTGCCAACTCGCCGCACCGGCGGGCGCGGGCCGGACAGGCGCGGCTTGAAGATAGTGTCGAGCGCCCAGCCAGCGGCGGCCATGATCGCCCCGCCGATCAGCCCGAAGCCGAACGCATCCGCCCAACTCGCGCCGGGGATCAGCGTGGTTGAAATCGCCATCGAGAAGGTCAGCGGCGACCAGCATAGCGTCGAAACGAAACCGCGCTGAATGGCGAGCAACATGCGCCGCAGCCGGATGCGGCGGATTTCCGGGTTCTCTTCGCGACGCGCGCTTGCCTCTGCCAGCCCACCGAGCAGCGCAATCGCCCCATAAAGCAGGATGATCCCGAACAGATGGCCGCCCGCGGTCAGCGCGGCATAGCGCCGGCCCGGCGGCTGATGCGCGAGGTAGCGCCCGCTCCCGGCGATGGAGGGCGAAGTGGCGGCGGCGTTGCGCAGGCAGGCCGACGCTGTGAAGAACGCGGCGATGAACGCTGCGCTCTCCAGCCCGGCTTCGATGACCTCGAGCCAGTCGGAACGCGTGATGAGCGCCCCGGCGAACAGCACTAGCCCCACCAGCACGAAAACCCGCCGCGACCAGCCCACCTGCGGCGTCGTGAGGATGACAAACACCAGCACTGCCGCCGACGCGCCGTGGACGAACACCATCGCGCCGTACCACTCTAGGCCGATTACCAGCAGCAAGTTCGCCAGCAGCACCAGCGCGACGAGACGCCCTTGCGTTTCTGCTCTGGCCGGGGCGTCTGTGTGAGCCATGAAAGCGCCGAAAAATCTGCACAGGAAAGCTGCTGCGGCGGATCGCCGACGTGAGGCCGCTACGCTAAAGCATTTTCAGCAATGATCGATACCGATTTTCGACAAGGAGTCGCGCGCGAAAAACGCAACGGCGCGGCGCATGGAGGCGGCGAATGCACGACAGTCGCAGCCGAAGCCATCGCTACCGCTGCACGCTGCGATTCTGTTCGCTCGCAGCCGCGTCGCTGATTTGGGCGCGGCGCAAGTCATTGCTCTCTGCCACGCGGATGAGGATGACCCCCGCAATCACAGCGAGCGCGCCGATGGCTTTGAGCGGCGTGATGGGAAGCCGGTCGGGCGCGAAAATGCCGAAATGACTGAGTGTCATGCCAGCTAGCACCTGCCCGGCCACGAGACAGACGAAATACGCGCCCGCCCCCATGCGCGGGATGAAGAAAGTCGCCGCGAAGATGATGCCGAAGCTCACCACGCCCAACAGGAAAAACAGTGGAAACCCGCGCGAAAGACGTGTCCATGTTCCGCCCTCGCCGATCACCAGCCAGACCGCGACAGCGGAGACCGCGCCCACCACGAAGAACACTGCCGTCGCCAGAAGCGGGGAGCCGAGTTGTTCGCCGAAGCGCCCGTTCATCGGCAGATAGGTGCCGGCCACCACGCCGACGCCGAGAGCGATGAGGTAATAAAGCGTAGTCGTGGTCATGCGAGCACCTTCCAAGTTGCAATGTGATGACAACAAAACGGGCGGCCCCCGCAGCAGGATGACCGCCCGCGTCACAATGCGGCGCTCTTCAGAAGCGAACGGGACCCGCTACGCCGGCCGCGATAAGGAAGTCCCTCATGAGAAAGCGTGGGCCCGGGTCGCCCTCGAAGCTGACAACCCGGCTTAGCGTAAGCTGCCCTGCCCGCGGATGCGGATGCGCCCTGATCACGGGACGAAACGCCAATCCTTCACCAGTCGTTGCTCGGTAGTGATCCATGAGACCGATCAGCACTTCGCCAACAATGATCCCGCCAAGCGGCCCGAGCGTGTGCCCGTATCTGGCGTAGCGTGCACCATCTTCTGCATGGCGCTGGCGCCGGCGCTGAGCAGCACGCCGAAAACCGCGGTGTCCCGAATGATGGCTCAAGCGCACCTCACGGGCATATCCAAACCCCGTGGCATGGCCGAACAGCGCGGCTTCCTGCAGGATGTAGTACCAGAGCGGCGTTGGCGCATGGCCAAGGCTAGCGCGCAGGAAACGATCTGATCCAGGCGGCAGGATTTGCGGATTGTCCCGCCAATAGCGCTCAGCGAGGGCGCGCCGTGACGCGGTCTGGCCCGACGGCAGATGAAACTGCGCGCTGCGCAGCAGGTTACGAACCGGCAGCGAGGCCAGCCGGGGATCGCGCGCATCCGCAAACCCCGGTAAGCGATGCAAGGGGCGCACGATGAGCGGGTCGATCAGACGCGCGCGGTTGAAGCCGCGCGGGGGCCGTTCGGCGATATCGAAGAATAAGCGCCAATCGACCAGCAGATCCTTTGGCCGGTCGGACATGCCGCGCCGCGCGAGATCGCTACCCAGGTCGATGCGCTGTCCTGGGCGGATGGTGTAGCTCTCTCGCACCTGGCTATGTCCATAGCGGAACGCAGCCGCAGCAAACGAGATCGGCATGAACAGAAGTGTGTCCGGATTAGCGAACCCGTCTGGGAAATACAGCCTCCGCCCTTTGCGAAAGATCGCTTCGGTTCGCGCCAGCCCGATCAGCCTGGGCAAATAATCCTCCAGGATCAGGCGATGATAGTAGTGAATGACGTGCTTTCGAGCTTGCTCGAACACCGCACGTTTCTGGCGCTCAGTTAGCTTCACCTCGCCCGGTCGATACCCGAACCGGTGGCTAATCAGCATGTCCACCAATTGGTTGTGAAAGGCAATAAATGAGGCATGGAGCTGAGCAATGATGAAGTTCTCATCGTTGCGGATGTCCCCGATAAGCGCGACCCCAGCATCTGGCAGACGCGGCAGCGCCCGGCGGATCGCGTGCCTGTCACGATAGATCACCCGGCCCGCGCGCAAGTGCGGCAGGTCATAAAGATGGGGCGAGAGCATTGGGCCTGCACCATAGACACTATCGAGGTCCAGTTCAGGCGTGCGCAGGTTGCGTAACCGGGTCTCCGACTGTTCACCGTTCAAATCGCCGCCGACCGCAAGGGTAATGTCGTGATCGATAAATTGGCCAAGAAAGGTGTAGCCTGCCGGCACTTCACTATCGAAGCGTGGACCGGAACCTCGGGGTTCCACCATACGCGCGCCGAGCGCCTTCAGTGCTTCCATCCCCCGCTCGGTGGGTGCGGTTTTTCCTGCAGGAAATATTCGGCCGAAGTCCGGTTCGAGAACTAGGCGCAGCGAGGCGCGGGGTCCGCGCGGCCGCGAAGCCGGGGCGAGCCAGCCGGCCCCATGGCCCGCAGCATGATGCGCGTTGCCACTCCGGGCATACAAGAGCCGCTGACCGACGCTTAACCGACCGGGGTCATGGATGTCATTTTGCTCGACCAGTGCACTGACAGTGGTCCCATAACGCTCAGCGATGCTGTGCAGCGTGTCACCTGGGGCGACTATATGGTAGCGCGCTTCCGCGGCATGGGCCTCTTCTGGTGCGAGGCTGTCAAGAACCCATGAGAAAATGAAAATTGCGCTAAAAAAAATAGACGGGCTCAGCGCGCGCCCGGCCCTTAATCCGAACATAATACAACTGCCCTTGTCCCATACCTTCGGGCCCAAAACCCGCGAGCACCGTAGGAGCGCAGTTGTGAAGCGACAATTAACCGCACTTTTTCGCAGGCGGTTTAACGTGCTGTTGGTAAATCGTCGCCTAACGCGTGCGGCCCACGCGGACCATGGCACCGCCTCACGCCATGATATTTTTCATATTCGCGGTCAATATCGCGCGTTAGCGGAGGGATCAGCCACTAACGGAGAGGCCTGCGCCGGGCGTACCGATGGACAAGTCCTGCGATAACAAGATGGCTGGAGGTGTCGGGACCGTCCGCGCCAAGCGGCTTGAGACCGGCGTGCGCAAGTTGGCGGGCTGGCGGGCCCATCTGCTCGGCTTTGGCGCAGGGTCGATCTCCACGCTCGCGCTGGCGCCGCTGCACCTTTGGCCAGTGATGTTCGCGACGCTGCCTGTTGTCGTTTGGCTGCTGGACGGCTTAGCCGCGCGGGCAGGGACCATGGGCGCGCGGCTGCGCGGCGCGAGCCTGCTCGGCTGGTGGTTTGGCTTCGGCTATTTCTTCGCCAGCCTCTACTGGATCGGCTTCGCGTTCTTCGTCCAGGCTGAGCAATTCGCATGGATGTCGCCGCTGGGCATTCTCTTCATGCCGGCCGGGCTGGCGCTATTTTTCGCGCTGGGGTTGGCGCTTGCGAGCGCGGTGTGGCGGCCCGGCCCTGCGCGCATCGTCCTGCTGGCGCTCGCGTTTTTCGCGGTGGAACTGCTGCGCGGGCATGTCCTCACCGGCTTTCCGTGGAACGCGATTGGCTATACTTTGGCAGCCCCGGAGACGCTCATGCAGTCAGGCGCGCTTTTCGGCGTTTACGGCATGAGCTTCTTAGCCGTGCTGGTCTTCGCCGCGCCCGCGACGCTGACCGACAAGACGGGCCGGGCTCTGCGCTACGTGATGCCGGCGCTGGCTGTGCTGCTCCTTGCGGGCATGGCCGGCTGGGGCTGGTGGCGGCTTGCTCAGCCGCTGCCGCCTGATGTAGCGGAAGCGAAACTGCGCATCGTGCAGGCCAATATCCCGCAGGCCGATAAATGGAAGCCTGAGGCGCGTGACTGGATCTTCCAGCGCTACTTGCGTCTCAGCCGGGGTGGGGCCTCGCTAGCCGGCTCGGGCATCACGCATATCGTCTGGCCAGAAGCCGCCCCGCCGTTTGTCTACCTGTTCGACAACGACATCCCTGAAGATAGCCAACGTCATGCCTTCGCCCGGCTGCTTTCGCCCGGCTCAATGCTTATCACCGGCGCGAACCGGGCGGAGACGGCGGTGAACGCATCGGGCGAGCGTGTTGTCGCGGCGGTCTATAACAGCGTGCTGGCGATCGATGATCGTGGCGGGGTAGTCGCCATAGCGGATAAATCGCACCTGGTGCCGTTCGGCGAGTATCTCCCCTTCCAGGACACGCTGGAGGCCATCGGCATTCGTCAGCTCACCCAACTGCCCGGTGGTTTCGCGGCAGGCAACGGGATCAATAACTTGAGCCTTTCGGGCCTGCCACCTTTCACGCCGCTGGTCTGCTACGAGATCATCTTTCCCGGCGCAGTGACGCCGTATGACCGCCCCGCCTGGCTGTTGAACGTAACCGATGATTCCTGGTTCGGGGAGACGGCCGGGCCATATCAGCACCTGCATCAAGCCCGTATGCGCGCGGTCGAAGAGGGGCTGCCGGTCATCCGCGCGGCGAACAGCGGGATCTCGGCTGTGATTGGCCCGCGCGGCGAACTGCGCAATCGGCTGGCGCTTGGCAGCATGGGCACAATCGATACCCGCCTGCCGGCGTTTGTAGCGAGGCCGCTGTACGCTCGCGCCGGCGGTCTCATCCTCTGGGCGATCTTCGTCGCAGGCGTCTGTCTCGCCCTCGTGCTGCGCTTCGTCACGTCCGCACGCGACTGAAAACCCGTCGTCAGATCGCGCTGGGGTGCTTAACCAGAGTGGCCGTAATCCTACCATTCACGCTTAAGGATCAGTTGACGCTGTATTCCGTGCTATCTACAACCGGGAAATTGTGTACAGTAGCGCTGGGCACTAACGGAGTGTGGGGGAAGTGGAATGGCGCGTGATCGCGAGGCGCAGGCCGGCTACACGGCCAAAAAAACAACTGAACAAATGACCGAAAGTTTGCCGGCTGCGCATGAGCGCACGACTGTCGCCGCCCGCAAACCGCATCATATTGACGTGCATGTCGGCAGCCGCGTGCGTCTTCGGCGCATGTTCATCGGCATGAGCCAGGAGCGCCTCGGCGAGCAGATGAGTTTGACATTCCAGCAAATCCAAAAATATGAAAAAGGGACAAACCGGATCGGGGCTAGCCGATTGTTCCAGCTGGCCGAGGTGCTTAATGTGCC
>CAYVFK010000076.1:0-8388 GCA_964450925.1 uncultured Hyphomicrobiaceae bacterium
GTCCTTGCCGGCGGCGTGTCTGGCGCCCGCCCATGAACTCGCCGAACAGGTCGTCAAAGATGTCGGACATTGACGCGGAGAAGTCAGAGCCGAAGCCATGTGGGCCGCCAGCATTGCCGTCGAAAGCTGCATGGCCAAAACGATCGTAGGCGGCCCGCTTTTGCGGATCGCTCAGTACGTCATAGGCTTCGTTGATTTCGACGAAACGCTGCTCGGCTTCGGGGTCGTCAGGGTTATGGTCGGGGTGATGCGCCTTGGCTTGGCGGCGGAACGCTTTCTTGATCTCGTCGTCAGTCGATCCACGCGAAACGCCTAAGACCTTGTAATAGCAGCGCTTGTCCATAAAGACGCACTCTTTTGGTTAGCTCGCTTCGTCGTCTGCGCAGAAGGCTTGGATTTGATGAGCGCGGCGATGATCGATCTGGACAAACAGTAATGGTCTCTTAAGGTTGGGTCGAGAACCGAACGACTGCTATTTCCGAAATCAAAAAACGATCCGCCGCGATCACTCCAGCCTGTCACCGGAACTCAGTCCAAATTCACCATATTGGCCGTCGCTGCGGCCCCGCAACAGGTTAGCAAACCCGGCCTTGCTGCCTTCTCCGCCCCAACTGTAAGCAATGCAAAGGCAGCGCAACGAGCGCCGCGCCGCCATGAGAGTCGGATTATGCCCGCTTCTTCTTGTCGTCGTCATCGACTTCCTCGAAGTCGGCATCCACGACGCCGTCGCCTTCACCGGAAGGCTGTTCCGCGCCGCTTCCGCCGCTCTCGTCCGTCTGCTCGGACGACTGCTGATACAGAGCCTCGCCGAGCTTCATGGAGACCTGAGACAGCGCCTGCGTCTTGGCGTCGATGGCGTCCTTATCATCGCCTTCGAGCGCGGTGCGCAGCTCGGAGACAGCGGTTTCAACGGCCGTTTTGTCCTCAGCAGACACCTTTTCGCCGAGGTCAGACAGGCTCTTTTCAGTGGCGTGGATCAGCGCTTCGCCCTGGTTCTTGGCGTCGATCAGCTCGCGGCGCTTCTTGTCTTCTTCCGCGTGGGATTCGGCGTCCTTGACCATCTTCTCGATTTCGTCCTCGGTCAGGCCGCCAGACGCCTGGATGCGGATGGACTGCTCCTTGCCGGTCGCCTTGTCCTTCGCCGATACGTTAACGATGCCGTTGGCGTCTATGTCGAACGTCACTTCAATCTGCGGCACGCCGCGCGGTGCAGGCGGAATGCCGACCAGGTCGAACTGGCCCAGCATCTTGTTGTCCGCGGCCATTTCACGCTCGCCCTGATAGACCCGGATGGTCACGGCGCTCTGGTTGTCCTCGGCAGTTGAGAACACCTGGCTTTTCTTGGTCGGGATCGTCGTGTTGCGGTCAATGAGGCGTGTGAACACCCCGCCCAGCGTCTCGATGCCCAAGCTCAGCGGGGTCACGTCAAGCAGCAGCACATCCTTGACATCGCCCTGCAGCACGCCGGCCTGGATCGCCGCGCCGATCGCGACCACTTCGTCTGGGTTGACGCCCTTGTGCGGCTCGCGCCCGAAAAATGATTTTACCGTCTCTTGCACCTTCGGCATGCGGGTCATCCCGCCGACCAGCACGACCTCGTCGATTTCTGCGGCCTTCACGCCAGCGTCCTTAAGCGCAGCCTCGCACGGGCCAATCGTCCGCTGAATGAGGTCATCGACGAGGCTCTCCAGCTTGGCGCGCGTAACCTTCATGGTCAGGTGTTTCGGCCCGGACTGGTCCGCGGTGATGAATGGCAGATTGATCTCGGTCTGCTGCGTCGAGGACAACTCGATCTTTGCCTTCTCCGCGGCTTCCTTCAGCCGCTGTAGCGCCAGACGGTCGCCGCGCAGGTCGATGCCGTTCTCACGCTTGAACTCGTCCGCGAGGTAGTCGACCAGGCGCATGTCGAAGTCTTCGCCGCCGAGGAATGTATCGCCGTTGGTGGACTTCACCTCGAATACGCCGTCACCGATCTCCAGCACTGACACGTCGAAGGTGCCGCCGCCGAGGTCGTAGACTGCGATCCGCTCGCCATCCTTCTTGTCGAGGCCATACGCAAGCGAAGCCGCGGTGGGCTCGTTAATGATGCGCAGAACTTCCAGGCCAGCGATCTTGCCCGCGTCCTTGGTGGCCTGGCGCTGGGCGTCATTGAAGTAGGCCGGGACGGTAATAACGGCCTTCTCGACTTTCTCACCGAGATAGCTCTCTGCCGTTTCTTTCATCTTTCTCAGGATGAACGCCGAGATCTGGGAGGGGGAATATTTCGTGCCGTGGGCCTCGACCCAAGCGTCCCCGTTATCCGCCTTGACAATCTGGTAGGGAACGAGCTTCTGGTCCTTTGCCACCGTCGGGTCATCGAAGCGCCGTCCGATCAAGCGCTTGATCGCGAAGAAGGTGTTCTCCGGGTTGGTCACCGCCTGGCGTTTGGCCGGAACGCCGACCAGCGCTTCGCCCTCTTCGGTGAAAGCCACCATCGATGGCGTTGTTCGCGACCCTTCAGCGTTTTCGATGACTTTGGGGTTCTTACCCTCCATCACGGCCACGCACGAATTCGTGGTGCCGAGATCGATGCCAATTACTTTCGACATGCTCATCAACCCTTATCGTTCTCTGAGATCCAGCGATTGGCCGGGCCCAAACCCCGCGACGGGATCATGCGGCGCCCGGCTCGACGCCAGAGCCGCTTTCCAAGCCTGCATCCGGCGTCAACCAATACGATTCCATAGCGCCCGACGTTTGTGCGATATATATGCCGGGCGAAAGTATGCTGCAAGCCGCCTGAGTTTGTTGTCCCGGGCGTTAATGGGAACAAGAAACTACGGCCATCATTAAAATCTTCAATATCGAGAAGTTTGTGACGACCGATGAGTACGGACTTGCCCGTCGAGCATAGAGTTGGGTGTCTCGATCCTGCCGCACAAGCGCGTCTGCTGGAGGTAATCCGCGAAATTGTGGCGGATGCGCCACTGTTCGTGCCGCGGATGCCACGCACAGGCAAGCCATTCTCGGTGCGCATGACGAATTGCGGCGCGCTGGGGTGGCTGGCGGACAAGCAGGGCGGCTATCGCTATGAGCCCTTACACCCGGAAACCGGCAAGCCATGGCCGCCGATCCCGCAAATGCTTCTGGATATCTGGGCGGATGTCGGCGGCGGTGCGCAGCCAGAGGCGTGCCTGATCAACTATTATGCCGAGCGCGCGAAGATGGGGCTGCATCAGGACCGCGACGAGGAAGATTTCTTGGCGCCCATCGTGTCAGTATCGCTGGGGGACACGGGCGTGTTCCGGGTCGGCGGGAAAACGCGGAAAGCACCGACCCAGCGCTACGACTTGGCCTCGGGCGATGTGCTGGTGATGAGCGGGGAAGCGCGGCTGGCTTATCACGGCATTGATCGCATTATCGCAGGCTCCAGCGGCCTCTTGCCAGAAGGCGGGCGCATCAACATCACCATGCGCCGCGTACACGCCCTGGGCGGGTAAATGGCCAAGCGCGGGGCGTGCGCCTGTCTGGCGTTACGCCTTGCGGCTGGCAGATGCCGCCTCGTAATCATCTTGCGTCTCGGCGTTGATGACTGGCTCATTAAGGCGCGATGAGCCGCGCGGTTGGGCCGACGCGCCTTGGCTGCTGGCATTGCTCTCGGGCTGTTGGCCTGACAATGCCGCAGCGCCATCGCCCGACTGCGCTTCATCGGCGGGCCGCTCCGGAGCCGGATCATTGCCGCCATCGTGCGGCGCTTCTTTGACTGGGTCATCGTTGTTGGGCGCGGCTGGCGCTGCTTTTGATACGCCGACGAGGGCAGGGCGCAGCACGCGATCCTCGAGCACGTAACCCGGCTGAACGACCTGCATTACCATCCCGCTCGGCATGTCGCTTGTCGGGATCTCGAACATCGCCTGGTGGTAGTTCGGATCGAACTTTTCACCTTCTGGGTTCAGCTTGGCGATGCCGTGGCGCTCCATCGACTTGTGCAGTTCGCGCTCGGTAACCTCTATGCCCTCCAAGAAAGACTTGAGCGCCGGGTCGTGCGACGCGGCGTCCTTTGGCACCGCATCGATGGCGCGCTGGATATTGTCGGCGATGCCGAGGACTTCGCGCGCGAAATTCGCAATTGCGTAACGAGCCGTGTCCGCCTTTTCCCGCTCCATGCGCTTGCGCAGGTTCTCCTGCTCGGCTATGGCGCGCTTCAACCTCTCTTCCAATTCCGTGATCCGCTCCTCGGACGCGCTATCATCTTCTGCGCCAGCGTCC
The DNA here is from genome assembly GCA_964450925.1 of uncultured Hyphomicrobiaceae bacterium. GTDB lineage: Bacteria > Pseudomonadota > Alphaproteobacteria > Rhizobiales > Rhodomicrobiaceae > Dichotomicrobium. Next base: position 4,249 of record CAYVFK010000076.1, read on the forward strand.
TGCGGCTTTGCCTCGCCGGTCTCAGGCTGCTTTACGCCCGATGCGGCAGCACCTTCGGCCTTCGCGGCCGCTTCATCTTGCGCGAACGGGTCGGCAGCCTGGGTCGCCTGCCCGTTTTCAGCCGTCGTGTCTGTTTTCTTTTCGTTGCTCATCGCTCTGGGATCTCTCGTGCAATGTGATGGGTTCGTCAGCCCCGACCGATCAGGTCTTTAGGACTTCTTTCGGCCGGTGGTGGCGTTCAAGTCAACAGCCGTCCGACAAGTTTGGCGGTGTAGTCCACCACTGGAATGACGCGCGCGTAATTCAGCCGCGTCGGCCCGATAACGCCCAGGACGCCGACAATGTTCCGGTCGTCATCGCGGAACGGTGCGACGATCACTGACGATCCGGACAGCGAAAACAGTTGGTTTTCCGAGCCGATAAAGATGCGCACGCCTTCAGCCTCATCGGCCATGTCGAGTAGCCGGATCAGCTCTTTCTTGGATTCGAGGTCTTCAAACAGCAGCCGAACGCGCTCCAACTCCTCGATCGCGTTGAGGTCCTCCAACAGCCGCGCTCGCCCGCGCACAATCAGGCTTTTGGTCTCCTCGCGCCCGCCCGACCACTCTGCCAGCCCCGCCTCGATCAGCCCTTTGGTCAGTTCATCGAGCAGGTCGCGCTTGTCCTTGAGTTCCCGGTTGATGCACTCCTTGGCTTCATGCAGCGTCAGGCCGCGGATTCGTGCGTTCAAATAGTTGCCGGCCTCGATAAGCGCGGATGGCGGCAATCCCTCCGGCAGCTTGAGCACCCGGTTCTCGACCGCGCCATCCTCGCCCACCAGCACAAGAAGCGCGCGCGTGTTGTCCAGATTGACGAATTCGATGTGCTTGATGCGATTGATCTGCTTTTCGGCTACCACCAAGCCCGCGCATCGTGACAGACCCGAAAGCATTCCGCTGGCTTCGGAGAGCACTTCGTCAACACCGTGACGCGCATGTTCAGCAGTCATCTGCCGCTGTATTTGCTCCCGCTCCCTGGCGCTGAGGTCGCCCACCTCCAACAGGCAATCCACAAACATGCGCAGCCCCGCGTGAGTCGGTAACCGCCCCGCGCTGGCATGTGGCGCATAGATCAGTCCCATCGCCTCAAGGTCGGCCATGACGTTGCGCACCGACGCCGGCGAGAGCGTCATCGGCAGCTGCCGGCTGAGATTCCGCGAGCCGACGGGCGCGCCCGTTTCCAGGTATGATTCAACGATTTGCTTAAAGATCTCGCGCGAGCGCTCGTTCAGCTCTTTCAAGCCGCCCAGAGGTTCGGTCATCTGCTCCACCGAAACGATAAAATCGGCACCTCTGTTATCTTCCGCATATCCCCCTCGATATCGCCATTAACATAGGCGCGCTCCGCAATAGCGTCAATTCGGCGACGGCGGAGCGGCCGCGCTCGATCGGCATGATTGGCCAGCCTGAAAAGCGCGCAGTTTGCGCTCCATCCTCACCCAGAAAAGCGGTTTGCGCCGCCGCGGTGATGGGCTAGGGTGCGCGCCATTCCTGAAGGGTAGCATGCAGCAAGAGGTCAATATGGCGGATCAGACGAGGGTGGAGCGATGAGACCGTCGGGGCGCGAAGCCGATGCATTGCGGCGGGTAAGTTTTGAGCGCGCGGTTTCGCGCCATGCCGAGGGGTCGTGCCTCGTCAAGTTTGGGCATACGCATGTGCTGTGCACTGCCTCGATCGAGGAGCGCACGCCGCCGTGGCTGAAAGGGCAGGGCAAAGGCTGGGTGACGGCGGAATACGGGATGCTGCCACGCGCAACCACAGAGCGCACGCGTCGTGAGGCGGCCAACGGCAAGCAGTCCGGGCGCACTCAGGAGATCCAGCGGCTGATTGGCCGGTCGCTGCGCGCGGTGATGGACCTTAAGCGTCTCGGCGAGAGGCAAATCCTGATCGACTGCGATGTACTGCAAGCTGATGGCGGCACACGCACAGCCGCGATCACCGGCGCTTGGGTGGCGTTGAAAGATGCCGTCGACTGGATGCAGGCGCGCGATATGCTCAACGCCAACCCCCTGACCGACCAGGTCGCGGCAATATCCTGTGGCCTCCACGGCGGCGCGGCAGTGCTCGACCTCGATTATGACGAGGACTCTGAGGCCGACGCGGACGCCAATTTCGTCATGACCGGCGCGGGTGGGATCGTGGAGATCCAGTGCACCGCGGAAACCAGCGCCTTCAGCGAGGATGACTTCTCGAACTTGATGGCCCTCGCCAAGAAAGGCATTGGAGAGTTGATCGAACTCCAGAAGATGGCGGTGGCCTGATGAGCTTAGGGCGCGCGGGCCGCAAATTGGTCATCGCCAGCCATAATCCGGGCAAGGTGCGCGAAATCCGTGATTTGCTTGGCCCGCTCGGCTTCGATGTGATGTCCGCTGGCGAGGCTGGCGCGCCGGAGCCGGAGGAGACCGGCCATACCTTCGCGCAGAACGCCCTGATCAAGGCGGAAGCCTGTCTGCGCGCCACGGGGTTGCCAGCGCTTGCGGACGACTCTGGCGTCGAGGTCAATGCGCTTGGCGGCGCGCCGGGCATTTACGCCGCGCGCTGGGCGGGGCCGGATAAAGATTTCCCTATGGCAATGGAACGAGTCGAGCGTGAACTTCAGGCGGCAGGCGCAACAACGCCGGACAGCCGCCGCGCGAATTTTGCCTGCGCGCTTGCGCTGGCGGAGTCTGACGACAGTTATCATATCTTTGTTGGCCGGGTGTTCGGGCATCTGGTCTGGCCCCCGCGCGGCGATCACGGCTTCGGCTACGATTCAATGTTTGTACCCAACGGCCATGACACCACCTTCGGCGAGATGTTGCCGGCGGAGAAACACCGGATTTCACATCGCGCGGCGGCGTTCGCCAAGCTGGTGGCGCATATTCGCCGCGCCGGGACGACGACCTGAGAATGGATCGCTTGAGCGACGTTGGTTTTGGTATCTACGTTCACTGGCCCTACTGCGCGGCCAAGTGCCCGTATTGCGATTTCAACTCGCATGTGCCGCGCGCCGCGGTCGATGAGCGACGCTATGCTGGCGCTATCATCCGCGAGCTTGAGCACGTCGCTGCTTTAACGCCGGGCCGGCGCGTCGAGACGATATTTTTTGGCGGCGGCACGCCCTCGCTCATGCGCCCGGAGACTGTTCACACGGTAATTGCGGCAATCGCCGCGCTCTGGCCGGTTGCGCCGGATGCCGAGATCACGCTGGAGGCCAACCCCTCAAGCGTCGAGGCAGCGCGCTTCGCCGGTTACCGCGCAGCAGGCGTGAACCGGGTTTCGCTTGGCGTGCAATCGCTGCGCGATGAGGCGTTGCGGTTCCTTGGGCGATTGCATTCGGCGGCACAGGCGCGCCAAGCCGTGTCGGTGGCGCAGACGCATTTCGAGCGTGTGTCGATCGACCTGATTTATGCGCGGCCTGGCCAGAGCGTGCTGGCTTGGCGCGACGAACTGCGTGAGGCGCTGGCACTGGGCGTTCGGCACCTTTCTGCCTATCAGCTCACTATCGAGCCGGGCACGGCGTTTTTTCGCCGTCACGAAGCGGGAAAGCTCGTTACGCCGCCTGATGACGCCGCGTCTGCGCTGTTTGAAACGACTCAGGAATTGTGCGCGCGAGCCGGGTTGGCGGCCTATGAGATCTCCAATCACGCCGCGCCAGGCGACGAAAGCCGGCACAACCTGATTTACTGGCGCTACGGGGATTATGCCGGCGTCGGGCCGGGCGCGCACGGGCGCTTGAGCCTCGACGCGGGCGTGCGCGCGGCAACCGAGACAGTTCGCGATCCCGCCGCCTGGCTCGCGCAGGTCGAGCGCGACGGCCAAGGTATCGCCTCCGAAGCAAGGCTCGCACCGTTAGAGCAGGCCGAGGAAATGCTGCTGATGGGTTTGCGGCTGACCGAGGGCGTGTCGCTGGCGCGTCTGCGCGCGCTCACTGGCCACGACGTTGCACCCGCCACCCTTGAAGAGTTACACGCGCTTGGCCTGATCGCGGTGGGGGAAGATCGCGTGCGCGTCACAGAGCAGGGTCGGCTGCTGCTCAACCAGATCGCGCTCAAGCTCGCCGACGCGCTTTATGTGCCAGGAGCTCCGGTCGCAGCAACCGTCTAGAGTAGCACCTGCCTAG
>CAYVFK010000077.1:0-8384 GCA_964450925.1 uncultured Hyphomicrobiaceae bacterium
CGAGAGCGACCAGGCCGCTTCACCTGACACGGAAGAACCGGCGCAGCGGCAGGCCGCCGCGCAAGAAGAAACCGGCCAAACGGGAACCGGGCAAACGCAAACTGACCAAACGCAAACTGACATGGCAGCGGCTGAAGAGCCGGCCGGTGCGGACGAAAGCAGCGAGGCATCACCGCCTGTCGGCGAACCAGCGCCCAGCGACACCGCCGAGGCCGCGTCCGGCAACACGCAACTTGCTGCCTTGTTCGCCAACGCCAGCGCGGCCGAGGGCGAGAAGGCCGTGCGCGTGTGCGCAGCGTGCCACAGCTTTGATGAGGGCGGCGCCCATCGCATCGGGCCCAACCTTTACGGCATCATGGGCAACGACATCGCCGCAGTGGAGGGGTTCAACAACTACTCCAGCGCGCTCTCCAGCCTGGACGGTTCGTGGACCTACGAGCGCATGAATGCGTGGCTAGAGGCTCCAATGGACTACGTGCAGGGTACGACGATGGGTTATGCTGGCGTGAAGAACGATGCCGAGCGGGCAAACATTATTGCTTATCTCGCCTCGCTGGGGGATGCGCCGCCGCTGCCTGGCGCGGAATAGATTACCGGCCAAACTGTGAAACGAGATAACGCCGCGCGGGCCTTCGTGAACGAAAGCGCCTCGCCGGGGAATTGGCGGGGCTTACACTAACGCGCAGCGGCAATGGAGGTTTTTTAATTTGCCGCTGAATGTGCTGACGGGGCATGTTAAAACCCTGTTATTCGACGCCGTTGCCTATTGGACGAACGGTCCGCTGGCGCATTCAGACGTTTTGGCGCATTCAGTCTCATCCGGGAGTATCATGCTCAGCCGTATCCTCGCCATTGCTCTTGCCCTCTTTGCCTTTACCCTTCCGGCCTCCGCTGCATTAGCGGAAACGTCATCCGACACTGCACGGAAAAAGCATCACGGCCTGTCGCTGGTTACGCCCGAACCGGAGCTGCCTCCGGACTTCACACACTTTCCGTTCGCCAACCCCGATGCGCCGAAGGGCGGCGAAGCGAATCTGTGGGCGTTTGGTACTTTCGACAGCGTCAACCCGATCCCGCTGAAGGGCAACAAGGCGCAAGGGCTAGGCCTGGTGTTCGAGCCGCTAATGGCCACTAGTCTGGATGAAGCCTCCGCCGAATATGGGCTGATCGCAGAATGGGTCTCCTACCCCGAGGACTATTCCTCGGCAACCTTCGGCTTGCGTGACGAGGCGCGCTGGCACGACGGTACGCCGATCACACCGGAAGACGTGATCTTTTCCCTGGACATCTTGAAGGAAAAAAACCCCTTCTACAGCGCGTATTACGCGAACGTGACCCGAGCGGAAAAGACTGGTGAAGGTGAGGTCACCTTCTACTTCGATGTCGAGAACAACCGAGAGTTGCCTCTTATCATCGGCCAACTGCGCGTTTTTCCCAAACACTACTGGGAAGGCGCTGAAGGCCGCGACCCGGGCGAAACGACGCTGGAGCCGCCGCTTGGTTCGGGGCCATACCGGATCGCTGAAGTCGAGGGTGGCCGGCGCATCGCTTATGAGCGCGTCGAAGACTATTGGGCGCGGGATTTGCCGGTGCGCAAGGGGCAGTTCAACTTCGATCGAATCGATTTCGAGTATTACAGGGACTCGACGGTCGCATTTCAGGCATTCACGGCCGGCAAGATTGATTTCTACGTTGAGAACAGCGCTAAGAACTGGGCCCAAGGCTACGACTTCCCAGCGCTCAATCGCGGCGAAGTGATCAAGCGCGCGATTGAGTTGGAGACACCGCGGCCGATGCAGGCGTTTGTGTTCAACACGCGCCGTGACCGCTTTGATGACTCCAGGGTGCGCCGGGCGTTCAACTATGCATTCGACTACGAGTGGGCCAACGAGATGTTGTTCTACGGCCAGTATGAACGCACCGACAGCTTCTTCGAGAACACGGAATTGGCGTGGCAGGGCCTGCCCGAAGGACGCGAGCGCGAGATCCTTGAAGACCTGCGCCAAAAATATCCGGAGCACGTGCCGGAAGAGGTGCTGACGAAGGAATACTTCAACCCGCAAGGCGGCGGGCGGCGCGAGATGCGTGATAATCTGCGCCAGGCGTTATCGCTGCTGAGCGAAGCCGGGTGGGAAACCAGGCAGGGGGCGCTCGTCAACGCCAATACGGGCGAGCCATTCCGCGTCGAGTTCTTGTTGCAATCGCCCACGATGGAGCGGGTGGTGCTGCCCTACACCCAAAGGCTTGAGCGTATTGGCATGGACGTTAGTGTCCGCGTGGTAGACTCCTCACAGTATCGCGAGCGGACCAACAACTTCGATTTCGATATCATCGTGGATAGTTTTGCGCAGTCGGAGTCGCCAGGCAACGAACAGCGCGATTTCTGGGGGTCGCGCGCGGCACAGACGCCGGGCAGCCGCAACACCATAGGCATCCAGAACCCGGCTGTGGACGCGCTGATCGACCAGATCGTTTTCGCGAAGGACCGGGCTGAACTTGTCGCGGCGACGCGCGCGCTTGACCGCGTGTTGCTGTGGAACCACTACGTCGTGCCCCAGTGGTACTCGCCGGCAACGCGCATCGCTTATTGGGACAAATTCGAGCATCCAGAGCCGCTGCCGGGCCGGGCGGTCGGCTTCACTCAGGTCTGGTGGTACGACGCGGAGAAAAGCGCGCAGGTGTCGCAATGAGCGCTGTAAATTTGCGATACGGGTTGGGGCCTCTGCTTCTCGCGCTCGGCCTGCTCATGTCCGCTCACATCGGAACAGTACCTGCATCGGCAGACGATGCGCCCGAGGGCGCGCGACACGGGCTTTCGGCCTTTGGGGAGCTAAAATATGCGCCGGATTTCTCGCATTTCGATTATGTGAACCCCGAGGCTCCGATTGGCGGCCAAATGTCGATGATTGGGACCGCGGGGCTGATCACGTTCAACAGCTTCAACCCTTTCATCATCACGGGCGACCCGGCGCAGGGCATCGAGTATCTGTTCGACAGCCTGATGACCCGCACCTATGACGAACCGGACGCGGTTTACGGCCTTGTCGCGCATTCCGCCGAACTGGAACCGGACCGCAGCGGCGTCACCTTTTACATGCGGACGGAGGCGGAATTTTCCGATGGCTCGCCGGTGACCGCTCAGGACGTCGTCTTCACCTATGAGACGCTCAAACGCGATGGCCGCCCGATCTACAATGCCATGCTGCGTGACATCGAGAACGCCGAGGCGCTTGACGATCACACGGTGCGTTTCTCGTTCAATGGACCTGGCAAACGTCGCCTGCCGATGATCATTGCGCAACTTCCGATCCTGTCGCGCGCGTACTACCAACAGCAGCCTTTCAACGAATCGACGCTGGACCCGCCGCTCGGCTCAGGGCCTTACGAGATTGCCGATTTCAGGCAGGGCCGCTTCGTCACTCTGCGCCGGCGCGACGACTATTGGGGCCGTGATTTGCCGGTCAATCGTGGCCGCTTCAACTTTGCCGAGTTGCGCTACGAGTATTTTCGCGACCGCACAGCGGAGCTTGAGGCGCTGAAAGCCGGCGAGTTCGACCTGCGCGAGGAATTCACGTCGAAATCCTGGGCGACGGAATATGACATCCCGCAAGTCCGCTCCGGCCGGATGAAGCTTGCGACTTTGGAAGACGGCCGGCCATCTGGCGCGCAAGGCTTCTTCATCAATACGCGACGCGAAAAGTTTGCAGACAGCCGCGTCCGCGAGGCGCTGGGTTACGCGTTCGATTTCGCCTGGACGAACAAGAACCTATTCTTCGGCATGTACCAACGCACGGCGAGCTATTTTGAAAACTCCGAACTCAAGGCGGTTGGGCCGCCGAGTGCAGCGGAGCTTGCGCTGCTGGAGCCGTATCGCGACCAATTGCCTGCTCGTGTTTTCGAAGAAGCCTACTTGCCGCCGGAGAGTGATGGCTCCGGGCGCGATCGGCGGTTGCTGCGCGAGGCATCGCGTCTCCTCACAGAGGCTGGCTGGGTGATCCGCGAGGGGCGGCGGGTCAACGCGGAAACCGGCGAGCCACTGGAGATTGAGTTTTTGATCTTCTCGCCGACTTTCGAGCGGGTGATCGGCCCATATGTCAGAAACCTGGATATGATTGGAATTGACGCGCGCATCCGCCGGGTTGATCCTTCCCAGTTCCAGGAGCGGATGAAAACTTTCGATTTCGACATCACCACCCAGCGCTTCGTGCTTAATCAGACACCGGGGCCGGAATTGCGCAATTACTTCAGCAGCGATGCCGCCGAGGCAAAAGGCAGCTTCAACCTCGCTGGTATCCAATCCCCGGTGGTCGACGCGCTGATCGACAAAGTCCTTGCCGCACAGACGCGCGAGGAGATGCAAACGGCCGCCCGGGCGCTCGATCGGGTATTGCGCGCGGGCCATTACTGGGTGCCACACTGGTACAAGACAACCCATCACATTGCATTTTGGGACAAATTTTCGTGGCCCGAAACAAAGCCGCCTTATGATCGCAGTGTGATAGAGACCTGGTGGTATGACGAGGAAAAAGCTGCGCGGGTTGAAGCTGCACGCTGACCGCGTCCACCACGGCTTTACAGGCGGGTAACAAACCCGCGAGAGGTTCACGCAACATGGCAGCTTATATTATACGCCGTCTGCTGCTGATGATCCCGACGTTGCTCGGGATAATGGTCGTGAGCTTCATCATCGTGCAGTTCGCACCCGGCGGCCCGGTTGAGCGCATCATCGCCCAACTCACCGGTACGGACGTCGCCGCAACCGCGCGTATCGGTGGCACAGACGCCGGCGACTTCGGCGCAGGGGCCGGCGGTGAGGGCGCGGGCGCAGGCGAGGGCGGATCGCAGTATCGCGGCGCGCAGGGCCTGGACCCGGAATTCATCAAGAAGCTCGAAGAACAGTTCGGTTTTGACAAGCCGCCGCATGAGCGCTTCGTGATGATGTTGTGGAACTACATCACCTTCGATTTCGGGGAGAGCTATTTCCGCGATGTGAGTGTGATCGAGCTCATCGCCGAAAAGTTGCCGGTCTCGATCTCGCTCGGCTTGTGGATGACGCTAATTTCCTACGGCATCTCTATTCCGCTTGGCATCCGCAAGGCGGTCAAGGACGGCACCAGCTTCGATGTCTGGACCAGCAGCGTCGTCGTTATCGCCTATGCGGTGCCGGGCTTCCTGTTCGCGGTGCTGCTGATCGTGCTGTTTGCGGGCGGCACCTTCCTCGACTGGTTCCCGCTGCGCGGCCTGACATCGGATAACTGGGACGAACTCAGCTGGCCGATGAAGATCGTCGATTATTTCTGGCACCTCACGCTGCCGCTGCTGGCGCTGTCGCTCTCGGCCTTCGCGACCACCACGTTCCTCACCAAGAACTCGTTCCTGGATGAGATCAAGAAGCAGTATGTGATGACCGCGCGCGCCAAGGGCCTTAGCGAGACGCGCGTTCTTTACGGCCATGTGTTCCGTAACGCGATGCTGATCATCGTCGCGGGCTTCCCTGGCGCCTTCATCGCGGCGTTCTTCACCGGCTCGCTGCTGATCGAGACGATCTTTTCGCTGGATGGGTTGGGGCTGTTGTCGTTCGAGTCGATCGTCAATCGTGATTATCCGGTAGTCTTCGCCACGCTTTATATCTTTTCGCTGATGGGGCTGGTCATCAATCTCATCTCAGATCTGACCTACACCTGGATCGATCCGCGCATCGACTTCGAGTCGCGGGAGGTCTGACGCCATGGAACAAAAGGTCAGCCACGCACCCGAAGGCTATCTCGACGCTGGCGCGGTCGTGCCGCCGCGACGCCGCTGGTTCGAGCTGTCACCGCTCAACAAGCGCCGCTTGAACAACTTCAGGGCCAACAGGCGCGGCCACTGGAGCTTGTGGATCTTCCTGTTCCTATTCATCGTCTCGCTATTCGCTGAGTTTATCGCCAACGACAAGCCGATCCTGATCCAGTTTGAGGGCGGATATTACACGCCGATCTTCAACTTTTATCCCGAAACGGCGTTCGGCGGCGAGTTCGCGACCGAGGCAGAATATCGCGACCCCTTCGTGCAGGACCTGATCCAGGAGGGGGACGGCTGGATGATCTGGCCGCCAATCCGCTACAGCTACGACACCATCAACTACGACCTGCCGGTGCCCGCGCCTGCGCCGCCGTCATCGGAGAACCTGCTGGGCACGGACGACCAGGGGCGTGACGTGCTGGCACGCGTGATCTACGGTTTCCGGATTTCGGTACTGTTCGGGCTGACGCTAACGATCCTGTCGTCGGTCATCGGCATCGCCGCGGGCGCGGTCCAGGGCTATTTTGGCGGCTGGACGGACCTTATCTTCCAGCGCGTGATCGAAATCTGGCAGGCGATCCCGACGCTATATCTGCTCATCATCATCGCGGCGGTGATCGAGCCCAATTTCTGGATATTGCTAGGGATATTGCTGTTGTTCAGTTGGGTGGCGCTCGTGGGCGTGGTGCGCGCGGAATTCCTGCGCGGGCGCAACTTCGAATACATCCAGGCGGCGCGTGCGCTGGGCCTGAGCGATGGCAAGATCATGTTCAAGCACTTGTTGCCAAACGCGATGGTGGCGACGATCACCTTCATGCCGTTCCTGTTGAACGCCTCGATCACCACGCTGACATCGCTCGATTTCCTCGGCTTCGGGCTGCCGCCCGGCTCGCCGTCGCTGGGCGAACTGCTGGCGCAAGGCAAGAACAACCTGCAAGCGCCGTGGCTAGGCATCACCGCCTTCATGGTCATCGCTGTGATGCTCAGTTTGCTGATCTTCATCGGCGAGGCGGTACGCGACGCGCTCGACCCGCGCAAGACCTTCAGGTGAGGCGGGTATGAGCGATTCCACCAAGCTGCTGGATGTGCGCAACCTGTCGGTGAACTTCACCTCTGACGAGACCGAAGTCGAGGCCGTACGCGGCGTCTCGTTCAGCATGGACCGGGGCGACACCGTCGCGCTCGTCGGCGAGTCCGGCTCTGGCAAGACGGTGTCGGCGCTGTCGATCATGCGGCTGTTGCCCTATCCGGCTGCGTCGCATCCGACTGGCGAGATCTTCTTCAAGGGCCGCGATGTCCTGAAGCTGCCTTTCAACGAGATGCAGAAGCTGCGCGGGCGCGACATCGGCATGATCTTTCAAGAGCCGATGTCCTCGCTCAACCCGGTGCACAAGGTCGAAAAACAGATCGGCGAGGTGCTAAAGGTTCATCACGGCATGTCGGACACGAAGGCCCGCCTGCGCGTGCTGGAACTGCTGGACAAGGTGGGCATTCCCGACCCCGAAACGCGGCTGAAGTCCTATCCGCACCAGCTGTCCGGCGGGCAGCGACAGCGCGTGATGATCGCGATGGCTCTGGCGAACGAGCCGGACCTGCTGATCGCCGATGAGCCGACCACCGCGCTCGACGTGACGATCCAGGCGCAAATCCTGGAGCTGCTGCAGCGGCTGAAGAAAGAGCTGGGCATGGCGCTGCTGCTCATCACCCATGACCTGACAGTGGTGCGCAAGATGGCCGAGCGCGTCTGCGTCATGAACCACGGCGAGGTTGTCGAAGCGGCGGAAACCGAAAAAGTCTTTACCGAGCCAAGACACACCTACACCAAGCACCTGCTCGCCGCCGAGCCCAAGGGCGACCCGCCCGCAAGCGATGATACCGCGCCTGTCATCATCCGCACCGATAACCTGCGGGTCTGGTTCCCGATCAAGCGCGGCCTGCTCAAGCGGACGGTGGGCCACATCAAAGCGGTCGATGGATTGTCGCTGCAAATCCGCGAGGGCCAGACGGTCGGCGTGGTCGGCGAGTCCGGCTCCGGCAAGACGACCCTCGGCCTCGCGCTCTTGCGCCTCACCTCCAGCGACGGGCCGATTGTCTATATGGGCCATAACATCAATGGGCTGACCTTCAAGAAGGTGCGCCCGTACCGCCGCGAAATGCAGATCGTTTTCCAGGACCCGTATGGCTCGCTCAGCCCTCGGCTCTCGGTCAGCCAGATCGTGGAGGAGGGCCTCATCATCCAGCACCCCAAAATGCCGCCAGAAGAACGCCGCGCGCGGGTGTCGAAAGCCTTGAGCGAAGTTGGCCTCGACCCGGCGACGCAGGACCGCTACCCGCATGAGTTCTCTGGGGGTCAGCGCCAGCGTATCGCGATCGCGCGCGCCATGGTGCTGGAGCCGAAATTCGTGATGCTCGACGAGCCAACCAGCGCGCTGGATGTTTCTGTGCAGGCGCAGATCGTGGACCTGTTGCGAGACCTGCAGGACCGGCACAATCTGGCATACATGTTCATCAGCCACGACTTGCGGGTGGTGCGCGCGCTGTCGAATTACGTCATCGTTATGAAGGACGGCAAGGTTGTCGAGCAAGGCGAGGCGCGCGAGGTC
>CAYVFK010000078.1:0-8117 GCA_964450925.1 uncultured Hyphomicrobiaceae bacterium
CCGTCATCATCCCAGCCATACCATTCCAGCGTGTCGTGGGTGATCGTCGCCATCGGCCGCAGATGCGGCAGATTGCTCCACAGGCGGTGGCCGGTTGTCACGTGGGTGCCATGCAGCGCGCGGGTTTTGCCGCTGAAGAAATGCTCTGACATATCCGCCGCGTTCCACAAGTTCAGGTCGCCAACCTGCGCGGCCTCGGTGATGGCGATGCGAAAGAAATGCCCGGCGGGCACCTTGAAGGCGCGGGCGGTGCGCGCTGGGACGATGATCAAATCGCTCGGCGTCGCGCCATCGCGGGCCGTTTCGTAGAATTCAGCATCATAACGAGGCAGCGTTTCGGGCGGATAGCAGATGACCGGGCGAGCCGCCCGCCGCGCTGTCGCATCCTCAGGCGCTGGATTTTTCTCGCGCGTCGACATGACATGTCCTGCCTTGTTTTCGCGATGCTCGCAGGGCGTTTCGGGAGCATCCACGAAAGTTGGCCTTGATCATCCTTAACTCGGGCTATAGCCTATCAACAATTCTGATGCGAGCTATAAGCATGGCTTGTGCCGGTATCTAGGCGCTGAGGGCGCATTCCTGGCACGCATCGTGCTTTAGGTTGGCCCAGGCGATAGACGCGAAACAGCGGAGGATAAATCCGACGTGGATCAGCTGTCGACAAGCATGGCCGAGACCGAAGAGGTCGCGCAGACGGATCGGAGCAATGACTATGTCCGGTTCGATCGCGTTCAAAAGAGCTACGATGGCGAAACGCTCGTCGTTAAGGACCTGAACCTGCACATCGCCAAGGGCGAATTCGTCACGCTGCTCGGGCCCTCCGGATCGGGCAAGACGACATGCCTGATGATGCTGGCCGGCTTCGAGTCGGCGACTCACGGCGAAATTTCCCTGAACGGCAATCCCATCAATAATGTGCCGCCGCACAAGCGCGCCATTGGGATGGTGTTCCAGAATTACGCGCTGTTCCCGCACATGACCGTGGCGGAAAATCTCGCGTTCCCTCTCGAGGTGCGCAAGCTGCCCAAATCCGAGATCAAGGCGAAGATCGCGCGTGCTCTGGATATGGTGCAGATGAGCGAGTTTGGCGGCCGCCGTCCCGCTCAGCTTTCAGGCGGTCAGCAACAGCGCATCGCTCTGGCCCGCGCGCTGGTATTCGAGCCGCAGCTTGTCTTGATGGATGAGCCGCTCGGCGCGCTCGACAAGCAGCTGCGCGAGCATATGCAGTACGAGATCAAGCACATTCATGAGACACTTGGCGTAACGGTCGTCTATGTGACGCATGACCAGTCCGAGGCGCTGACGATGTCTGATCGCGTCGCTGTCTTCAACGATGGCGTGATCCAGCAGCTATCCACGCCTGATGTGCTCTACGAAGAGCCGGAAAACAGCTTCGTCGCCCAGTTCATCGGCGAGAACAACAAGTTGAACGGCACGGTCAAGTCCATCGGTAATGACGGTCTTTGTCATGTCGAAATCGAGGGCGGCCATGTGGTCGAGGCGCTAGCCGTCGCCGTCGATGAGGTCGGCGCGGATACAACATTGTCACTGCGGCCCGAGCGTGTGGAAATCAACCCGGATGCGGGCGCGACGCCGAACCGGCTGGAAGGCCGCATCGAGGAACTGATCTATCTTGGCGATCATATTCGCACGCGGATGTCGGTTGCTGGTCATGATGACTTTATCGTCAAGGTGCCCAACACGCATGGCCACAAGATCATCAAAAGAGGCGAAACGGCGACAGTCGGATGGGCGAGCCAGGACTGCCGCGCCCTTGATCCGATGCCGCTTTGAGAGGTTTTCACGGTCCCAGCGCCGGCGTCCGTACCGTTCGAGACAGGGCGCTCACAGGCGCCAGCGTGAGAGGACCACAACAACAAGAAGGCGATGAACGCCCATCATGTGCGCCTTCGGGGGAAAGCGCACGCCCTCGTATTCCTGGCGACACCCGTTGCTCGGAATCAAACTCAAGACCAATACACCGTTTTGAGCCTATTGGTTAACTGGAGGAACTATACGAATGAGACTTAAAAGCTTAGGGCTGATTGCTGCAGGCGCGATGGCGGCCTCGACAGTGGTGGCCAATGCCGAAGAGACCCTGACGATCGTATCGTGGGGCGGCGCCTACACGGACTCTCAGGTGCGCGCTTACCACGAGCCGTACACCGAGAAGACGGGCGTGAAGATCTTCAACGAGGACAAGTCAGCTCAAGCTCTGGCGGGTATCCGCTCGCAGGTTGAAGCGGGCAACGTCACGTGGGATGTCGTTGACATGCTGCAGGCTGACGCGCAACGCGCTTGCGACGAGGGTCTGGTGATGGAGATCGAGCACGATGAGTGGTTCGCTCCTGCGCCGGACGGGGCGTCCGCCACGGAAGACTTCATCGAGGGCACTCTGGGCGACTGCTTCGTCCCGAGCATCCTCTATGCGACGATGTTCGCCTACAACACCGAGGCGTTCCCTGATGGCGGCCCGCAGACCATTGCGGACATCTGGGACCTGGAAAAGTTCCCGGGCACCCGCGCACTGCAGAAGATCCCGCAGAAGAACCTCGAATGGGCGCTCATCGCCGATGGCGTTTCGGCCGATGAGGTTTATGAAGTGCTGGCCACCAAGGAAGGTCAGGATCGCGCTTTCGCCAAGCTCGATGAGATCAAGGACAGCGTGATCTGGTGGTCGGAAGGCGCGCAACCTCCGCAGATGCTGGCGGACGAAGAGGCGGTGATCGCTACGGCCTACAACGGCCGCATCTTCAACGCTCAGGTCAACGAGGGCCAGCCCTTCGAGATCATGTGGGATCACCAGATGTTCGAGGTTGACGGCTGGGTCGTTCCTGTCGGCAACGAGGACCAGATGGACCTGATCAAGGACTATCTGTATTTCGCTACGGACACGCAGCGTCTGGCTGACCAGGCCAAGTACATTGCGTATGCGCCGGCGCGTCTGTCTTCCGTTCCGAAGGTTAGCACCCACGCGGACAGCGGCGTCGATATGAAGCCGCACATGCCGACCAGCCCGGAAAACTTCAAGACCGCCGTTCAGTTCAATACCGATTTCTGGGCGGACTACGGCGATCTGCTGGAAGAGCGCTTCAACGCTTGGGTCGCTCAGTAAGCGACTGAGCCGAAACGCAGGGAGAGTGGCCCATTGTGGCCGCTCTCTCACCTCTACGGATAAAGGCGAGCGCTGACATGCAGGATGCGACACCCGAACAGGTTAAGCGGCTGACAACAGCCGACGGCACCCCGCTCAAGGACAGCATCCGCAAGTCGGAGCGCCGCGCGCGCACGAGAGCTTTTCTGCTCGTGTTGCCGCTGCTCGCGTTCCTAGTTGTCACGTTTGTCATCCCTATCATTTCGATGATGACCCGGTCGGTTTATAACCCGGAGGTTGTCAACTTCCTGCCCAACACGGCCGAGGCGCTGCAGCAATGGGACGGGACCGGCGTCCCGGACGAGCCGGTTTTCGCGGCCATGGCGGCGGACATGGTCAAGGGGCTGGAAGACCGGACGATTGGCCGAGTGGCCTCGCGTGTGAACCGCGAACTGCCTGGAGCACGCAGCTTGATGTTGCGTACCGCGCGCGATGTCGATGAGATGTCGCCGCCGTACAAAGAAGCGTTCATCGCCGAGGACGAACGCTGGACGAACCCCGAATTCTGGGGAATCCTCAAGCGCGAAAGCCGCCTCATCACACCGAGCTACTATCTGCTCGCACTCGATTACGAGTATACGGCCACTGGCGAAATCGCGCCGCGCGCCGAGATCTATCAGATATACACAGACTTGTTTATCCGCACGGCATGGATGAGCATTCTGATCACCGTGCTCTGTATCCTGCTGGCCTATCCGATCGCCTACATGCTGGCGACGCTGCCGCTGCGATACTCGAACCTGCTGATGATCTTGGTGCTGCTGCCATTCTGGACATCGCTGCTGGTGCGCACCTCCGCATGGATCGTGTTGCTGCAGCAACAAGGTGTCATCAACGACTTCCTCGTCACACTCGGGGTTGTCGGCGACGACGGTCGATTACGCATGATCTACAACCAGACAGGCACGATCATCGCAATGACGCACATCTTGCTGCCATTCATGATCCTGCCGCTGTATTCGGTCATGAAGACCATCAACCCTAGCTATCTCCGCGCAGCGCGATCGCTTGGCGCAAACCAGCTCGTTGCTTGGTTCCGGGTCTATTTTCCGCTGACGCTGCCCGGCCTCGCCGCGGGTGTGATGCTGGTGTTCATCCTGGCCATTGGCTATTACATCACGCCGGCCCTGGTCGGCGGCGAAACCGGTATCTTCATCTCGAATATGATCGCCAATAATATGCAAGGCACCAGTTCGCAGTTGCGGCTCGCGGCCGCGCTGGCGACCATCCTGCTTGTTCTGGTGATGATTTTCTACTGGCTGTTCAATAAGCTGGTCGGCGTGGAGCGGCTGAAGTTCGGTTAGGCGCGCGACAACGCGAGAGGACACAACACGATGGCGCTGCCTCCTTATGCGAGCACTCTGGAGCGATTTTGGTATTACGCTTACCGCGTAATCTGCGCGCTGATTTTCCTGTTTCTGATCTTCCCGATCCTCGTCATCCTTCCACTATCGTTCAACGCGGAGCCATACTTCACGTTCACCGAAGAAATGCTGACTTTTGACCCGGCAGGCTATTCCCTGCGCTGGTATAATGACCTTCTGAGCAGCCAGGAATGGATCAGTTCGATCCGTAACTCCTTCATCATTTCGATCGCCTCCACCATTATCGCAACGACGCTGGGAACGCTTGCTGCGCTCGGCTTGAGTCGGCGCAACATGCCCGCGCGCGGCTTCATCACCGCTGTCCTGATCTCGCCGATGATCGTACCGCTCATCATTACCGCCGCGGCGCTGTTCAGCTTTTATGCGCGCATCGAACTCTCGCAGACCTTCTTCTCCATCATCATGGCGCATGTCGTGCTTGGCACGCCTTTCGTGGTGATCACCGTGACGGCCGCGCTCGCCAGCTTCGACGAGCAACTTATTCGCGCATCGTCGAGCCTCGGGGCAAACCAGATGACCACTTTTTTCCAGGTGATCCTGCCGTTGGTGCTGCCAGGGGTGATCGCGGGGGCGCTGTTCGCCTTTGTCACCTCGCTTGATGAAGTCGTGGTCGTGCTGTTCCTCGCCGGGCCGGAGCAGACGCCGATCACGGTGCGCATGTTCTCAGGCTTACGCGAGGAGATCAGTCCGACGATCCTTGCGCTGGCGACGATACTGGTCGGCATCTCGATTGTTCTGCTGTCCACGCTCGAGCTGATTCGCCGGCGCGGCGAGCGGATGCGCGGCCTCAGCCCTGGTTAGGCTCTGTGGTCAGCGCGGGCCTGCGAGGCGCGCATGGTCGCAGCGCACAGCGATTGCACTCCAGCCATCAGCGGTTTAGCCTCTCAGCAATCCAGTCGAATAGCTGAAGGCCAAACCGCATGGCGAGCAAACCACGGTTTCAGTGGGACGATCCGCTCCTTCTCGAAGAACAACTCAGCGAGGATGAGCGCCTCGTACGCGACACCGCGCGCGCCTACGCGCAGGACAAGCTGCTACCGCGTGTCATCTCGGCGTTTCGCGACGAGCGCTTCGACCGCGACATCATGTATGAACTGGGCGAGCTTGGTCTGCTTGGCCCGACTATCCCCGATGAGTACGGCGGCGCGGGCGTCAACCACGTCTGCTACGGCCTCGTGGCGCGCGAGATCGAGCGGGTCGACTCAGGCTACCGCTCGGCCATGAGTGTCCAGTCGTCGCTCGTTATGCATCCGATCCACGCCTACGGCTGCGAAGCCCAGCGCGAGCGGTGGCTGCCCAGGCTCGCCACGGGCGATCTGGTTGGCTGCTTTGGCCTGACCGAGCCGGACCATGGCTCAGACCCCGGAGGCATGATGACGCGCGCGGTGCGCGTTTCGGGCGGCTACCGGCTGAGCGGCGCGAAAACCTGGATCACCAATTCGCCGATCGCCGACGTGATGATCGTCTGGGCGAAGCTGGGCGGCATCATCCGCGGGTTCATCCTGGAGCGCGGTATGGAGGGGCTGGAAACCCCGGCCATTGAAGGCAAGCTCAGCCTGCGCGCCTCGATCACTGGCCAGATCGTGATGGACGATGTGTTCGTGCCGGAAGACAACCTGCTGCCGGGCGGGGAAGGGCTGAAGGGACCTTTTGGCTGCCTGAACAAGGCGCGCTTCGGCATCGCCTGGGGAACGCTTGGTGCGGCAGAGTTCTGCTGGCACGCGGCGCGCGCCTATACGCTTGAGCGCAAGCAGTTCGGCCGGCCGCTGGCGGCGAACCAGCTCATCCAGAAAAAGCTCGCGGATATGCAGACCGAAATTGCACTGGGCCTGCAGGGGTGCATTCAGGCATCGAGGATGCTTGATGCAGGGGTGTGCGCGCCGGAGACGATCTCGCTTCTGAAGCGCAACTCCTGCGGCAAGGCGCTGGAGGTTGCCCGCGCGTCGCGCGACATGCATGGCGGTAATGGCATCAGCGAAGAGTATCACGTCATGCGCCATCTGGTGAACCTGGAGACGGTCAACACCTATGAGGGCACGCACGACATTCACGCGCTGATCCTCGGGCGCGCCCAGACTGGCTTGCAAGCTTTCGCTGGCGAATAGCGCCGTTTCAGCCTGCACGCTCAGCCAAGCAGCCGTGCGTGCTCCGCCATCGGACAGCGATCCGCCACCACCTGCAGGCCGGCCTCCTCGGCAATGCGCGCGGCTTGGGTGTTGACAGCGCCAATCTGCATCCACAACACCTTCGCGCCGATAGCAATGGCATCATGTGCGATCTGCACGACTGCGTCCGGGTGGCGGAACACGTCCACGACGTCAACTGGCTCGGGCAAGTCCCGCAACCTCGCAACAACCGGCCGCCCGACGATCTCACGGCCCGCCCATCCCGGGTTCACAGGGAATATCTCGTAACCGTGATCGAGCAGATAACGGGCGACGTCATGGCTCGGCCGCGCCGGATTGGGGCTTGCAGTGATCACCGCGTAACGGCGATAGCGCGTGAGAATATCCCGCAATCCCGCGTCGCTCTCGATCGGCGGCATATGGCTCAGCGCCCCTGCCATTGCGGCTTGCGCTTTTCCAGGAACGCGCCAATGCCTTCTTCGGCGTCGCGTTCCATCATGTTGGCGACCATCACGCCCGCGGCGTAATCGTAGGCTTGCGACAGCGGCAATTCGGCCTGGCGGTAGAACGCTTCCTTGCCGATCGCCACGACGGCCGGAGATTTCGCTGCGATGGTTGCCGCCAAGTCCAGGGCGGTCTCCTGAACGCGGTCAGCCGTCACGACGCGGTTGACGAGGCCGTACTGGGCAGCCTGCGGCGCGTCGATCATCTCGCCTGTGAGAAGCATCTCCATGGCGTGCTTGCGTGACACGTTTCGCGATAGCGCCACCATCGGCGAGGAGCAAAACAGCCCAATATTCACCCCCGGCGTGGCGAATTTAGCTTCTTCGGCCGCCACCGCGAGGTCGCACGACGCAACGAGCTGGCAGCCGGCTGCCGTCGCCGTGCCGCTGACCGCGGCGATCACGGGCTGGGGCAGATGGACGATCTGCTGCATCACTTGCGCGCATTTGCGCATGACTTTTTCGTAGAATGCATGGCCGCCATCCGGCTCGCTGCGATGCGCGTTCAGTTCGCGAAGATCGTGGCCTGCGCAGAACACTGGAGGAGCGTGGTCGATGATGACGACTTGCGCTGTATCATCTGCTGCGATCTCATCAAGCCGCGCGCTTATTGCATCGAGCAGCGCATTCGATAACGCGTTGCGCGCCTTTGGCCGGTTAAGCGTGAGCATCACGACCGCACCGCGCCGCTCCATAAGCAGCGGGATCTCGTCTGCGGTCACATTCGTGGGAGGCTTTTCAGAAATGTCCGTCATTGCGTTCAAATGTCCCTTCTGGCCGCTTGCGCCCGCGCAATGTAACCTATTTCACAACAGGATGCACGGTGAGGGAGGGCCGACATGTCAGATGATTGCCAGCCGGGCGTGATGAGCCTCAGCGAGGTCAACGCATTTCTTGAGCGTGAATTCACAGAGTTGCGCCGCATCACGCCGACGCTGAGGGTCGAGGC
>CAYVFK010000079.1:0-8100 GCA_964450925.1 uncultured Hyphomicrobiaceae bacterium
GCGACCAGCGCATCCTCGACGCGCCGCACAAGGACATGCACCGCGCCCGCGCCGCGGGCGTGTCGATGATCCCGACCACAACTGGCGCAGCCCGCGCCGTCGGTCTGGTGATGCCAGAACTCGCCGGCAAGCTGGACGGCACAGCGATCCGAGTACCAACGCCCAATGTGTCGATGATCGACCTGAAATTCATCCCGACGCGCGAGACCACGGTGGACGAGGTCAACACCGCCATGCGCCGCGCTGCCGAGCAGGAACTGACTGGTGTGCTTGGCGTAACAGATGAGCCGCTCGTCTCAATCGATTTCAACCACAATCCGTATTCCTCGACCTTCGACATGACGCAGACGCAAATCGTCGATGGCCGCCTGGTGCGCGTGCTGTCGTGGTACGATAACGAGTGGGGCTTCTCCAACCGCATGGCCGACGTGGCCATCGCGATGGCGAAAACCAGCTAATCGCGAGCATGAGCGAGAGCGAACCGGCCCCTCTCTGCCAGATCTATCTGGCCGTGCCCGGCGACGCCGACCCACGCGCTCTGGAAACCTTGTTGAAGGCTGATAATGTTGCCGCCCTGATGCTCTACGGCGTGGCCGGGCCGCATGACGCTGTTGCGCATGAAGTGGTGTCGATTGCCCATGCACGGGGCCTGCCGGTTTTGATAAGCGATGCGCCGGAGTTGGCGCTCGCGATTGGCGCTGACGGCGTCCACATTCCCGCCAACGAACAGCTTTATGAGCAATGCCGAAAGATGCTCGGCCCGGACGCCATGATCGGCGCGGGCTGCGGCTCTTCCAAGCATGATGCCCTGGTGCTCGGCGAACTTGGCGCAGATTACATCGCTTTTGGCCCGGAGCCTGGACAGGACGGGACGCAGAACATCATCGAGCTGGTCAGCTGGTGGCAAGAAGTCTGCGAACCGCCCGTGGTGGGTTTGCACAGCGGCGGATGGGACAATGCGGCGGCGCTGGTTGAAGCCGGTGCGGACTTCATCGCCCTCTCTGCGCTCATCTGGGACGCCAGCGACCGGGAATCGGCTATGGACAAACTCAACGGAATGATCGCCCAACGGCAGCGGAGAGCTCCATGAGCAGCGATAGGTGTTTTTGCAGTATCCGCCGTGCAGTAGCAGCGTTCGCTCTCGCCATTAGCTTGGCATCACACGGTGACCTGGCTCTGGCAAGCACCGATGACCCGGCGTATGCCGCGTTTTTCGAGGGCCGTTATCTTGAAGCCCTCGACCTCGCGAAAGCCGCCGCTGAGAGCGGCGAGCCACACGCGCCCACGCTTATCGGGCGAATCTACAGTGACGGCCTGGGCGTGCCCCGAGACAAGCGCAAGGCCGCAGAGTGGTACGCGACCGGGGTCGAGCGCGGGGACGCGGATGCTCAGTTCGCACTGGGCATGATGCGCCTCACTGGCGATGGCATCGACCGGAACATGCCTCAAGCCACTGCATTGCTCGAGCTGGCCGCTGAGCAGGGCCATGCAAAGGCCGCCTATAACCTTGGGTTGCTTCATGTAAGGGGCGAGGGCGTGGCTTTTGACCTGGAGCGTGCGGCCGCGCTATTTCAGCAAGCCGCCGAGAAAAACAGTCCGCAGGCTCAATACGATCTCGGCGCGCTCTACGCAGCTGGCGAGGGCGTGCCGCCTGACCCCGAAAAGGCCGCTTACTGGACGGCGCAAGCTGCCGCAGCTGGGCTGCCAGACGCCCAGCTCGATTACGCGATCATGCTGATCCAGGGCCGCGGCGTGGCGAAGGACCACGACAAAGGCTTGGCAATGCTGAAGGCTGCTGCGGAGAACGGAAATTCGGTCGCGCAAAACCGGCTGGCGCGCGTGCTCGCCTATGGAGTGGGGGTGAAGCCCGATCCTGTGTCCGCGGCAAAATGGCACCTTCTGGCGCGCGAAAGCGGCATCAGCGACGGCCGGCTCGATGTGTTCCTCGCCGGGCTGACCAAGGAGCAACGCCAGCGCGCCGAAGCCGCAGCGTCAGCCTGGCGCGGCACCACGGTCAGCGCCCTGCAATAGGCAGGCCCAACGTCGAACGCAACCAAACCTCAGCTCATGAACGGAATCATTGAGCCGCCGGCGCGTTTTCGTCTAATGCTGATGCAACCAGGCGGCCGCGTGCGCCGCCAGCAGAGCAAACGAGGACACCGTGGCGCTCAAGACCGCCTTCCAGATGGACCCCATCGACCGCATCGACATCAAGGGCGATTCCACCTTTGCCATGATGCTCGAAGCGCAGGCGCGCGGACATACGCTATTCTACTACACGCCGGAGCGGCTCGTTTACGGCGACGGCCATGTCTACGCGACCGGCTGCGAAGTCGAGGTCCGGGACGTGGAGGGCGATCACTGCACGGTGTCAGATGAAAAGCGCGTGAACCTGCGCGATTTCGACGTGGTCATGCTCCGGCAGGACCCGCCGTTCGACATGGCCTACATCACGACGACCTTCATCCTGGAGCAGCTTGTGCCGGATGTGCTCGTGGTGAATGAGCCGGCCAATGTCCGCAATGCACCAGAAAAAATCCTGACGATGAGCTATCCCGAGCTGATGCCGCCCACCGCGATCGTCCGCGACCTCGACTCGGTCCGTCGTTTCCGCGCCGAGCATGAGGACATTATCCTGAAGCCGCTTTACGGCAATGGCGGCGCCGCCGTGTTCCGGCTGGCTGCGGGCGACACCAATCTCGGCGCATTGGTCGAGTTGTTCCAGGGCGTGTTCCGCGAGCCGTTTCTTGTTCAGAAATATTTGCCACAGGTTCGTATGGGCGACAAACGGATCCTGCTGGTGGACGGTGAGCCGGTCGGCGCGATCAACCGCGTGCCGGCTGATGATGAGACACGCTCCAACATGCATATCGGCGGGCGCGCGGAGCCGACCGCTATGACCGAGCGCGATCACGAAATCTGCGCGGCGATTGGCCCTGAGCTGAGGCGGCGTGGGCTCACACTCGCGGGCATCGACGTGATCGGCCCCTATCTGACCGAGATCAATGTCACGTCGCCGACCGGCCTGCGGGAAGTGAAGCGCTTCGGCGGCTCCGATATCGCTGCGCTGCTGTGGAACTGGATTGAGCAAAGACGCGCGGCGCGGCGCTAGTCGGCTTTGTTCGCATATTGTTCTTGAAGTTGAGTTACGATATGCGTAACCTTCTGGCAGGTTGATTGCAGGAGGGGAAATGTTCGCGCGTATTTCCACGGTGGCGCTGCATGGTATTGAGGCGCGTCGGGTCGATGTCCAGGTGAGCCTGTCGGCCGGCTTGCCGTCCTTCACGATCGTCGGGTTGGCGGATAAGGCCGTGGCGGAAAGCCGCGAACGGGTGCGCGCAGCACTGAGCGCTATTGGCCTTGGCCTGCCGCCCAAACGGATCACGGTCAACCTGTCGCCTGCGGATTTGCCAAAAGAAGGAAGTCACTACGATCTGCCGATTGCACTTGGGTTGATGGCGGCAAGCGGCGCAATCCCCGCAGACCTGCTGGAAAACTACTGCGTCGCTGGCGAACTGGCGCTGGATGGGAGCCTGTCCCCGATCGTCGGGGCCTTGCCAGCGGCCATTGGGGCGAACACGGTGGGCAAGGGCCTGATCTGTCCCGCTGCATCCGGCGGAGAGGCCGTCTGGGCGGGCGAAAACGTCGATGTGCTCGCGCCTGTCGATATTCTCTCACTCGTGAATCACCTCAAGGGCGAGCAAATGCTCTCGCGCCCGGAGCCAGCGCGGTCCATCACCAGCAACACATCGACACTCGACCTGAGCGATGTTTACGGTCAGGAGGCAGCGAAGCGCGCGCTGGAAATCGCGGCCGCGGGTGGACACAACATGTTAATGATCGGTCCGCCTGGCGCCGGCAAGTCCATGCTCGCCGAGCGGTTGCCGACGATCCTGCCGCCAATGTCGAGCGAAGAGATGCTCGAAGTGGCCATGATCCAGAGCATGGCGGGGTTGTTGTCAGAGGCTGGCCTGAGTGATGAGCGGCCGTTTCGCGCGCCGCACCATTCGGCGACGATGGCGGCGCTGGTTGGCGGCGGCACCCGACCTCAGCCAGGCGAGGTCGCATTGGCGCATCGGGGCGTCTTGTTCCTTGACGAATTGCCCGAGTTCTCGCCACGCGTACTCGACTCGCTGCGCCAGCCGCTTGAAACCGGCGAAATCTCGATAGCCCGCGCGAACCACCGGATATCCTATCCCTCACGAATGCAACTCGTCGCCGCCATGAATCCCTGTCGGTGCGGACACGCATTCGAGGCTGGACGAAGCTGCCGGCGCGGGCACAACTGCATGGATCAGTACATTGGGCGAATATCCGGCCCGCTTCTCGACCGGATTGATTTACAAATTGAAATGCCGGCAGTCAGCGCGCTCGATCTCACGCAACCGCACAAGCCCGAAGCCAGTGCGAGCGTGCGCGCGCGCGTTATCGCCGCGAGGGAACGACAGCGGTCGCGTTGCACTGCGCTGGGCTTCGACAGCATAAGAACCAATGCCGAGTTTCCGGCTAGCAAACTGATCGAAATTGCCGCGCCAGACGAAGCAGGTCGCCGCCTGCTGCAGGAGGCCACCCAAAGGCTGGGACTGACCGCGCGCGGTTACCACCGCACACTGCGTCTGGCCCGGACCATCGCCGACCTTGATCAATCCGACAACGTAACGCATCTCTACGTAAAGGAGGCCTTGGTCTATCGCGGCGAAACGCTGAAAGGCCGTCTAGCGGCTTAGACAGCTGGGCTGTGGCAATGGCCCGCTGCGCGGACGAACAATGGCGGCCAGGCCGTGGTGACATCGCGCGCGCATCCCTCAGATTTGGACGGCTTCTCTGCAGGTGAAATGCGGATCCCAAAATCCATCCGGGACTTCCCCAACGCCGCCCATAAGGTTATGAAGTTGAGGTGATCAGGCGCATGCAGGCTTTGAGACGCCAACTTGGGCCGGGCACACTGATGAGGATCTGTGGTGGGTAGGCCGATGAGACTTAACGTTCGACGTATCGCGAGCAAGTTTCGGCCAGCGCGCGCCGCGATGCCGCCGTTCGCGCAGGGCGCGCCCTTCCATCCCAGCCGCGGCAAGGCGCGCAGCTTCATGATGCGGCGGGCGCCAGCCAAGATTTACGGCCAGATAGGATCACTCGAAGTCCGGCTCGCGCGCTCGCGCAGCGACATCCGACGGGCGCAACGTCTGCGCTATCGCGTATTCTACGAGGAGATGTCCGCGATACCCGACGCGACCACCATTCTCAACCGGCGCGACGAAGACCCTTATGACGCCATCTGCGACCACCTGCTCGTGGTCGACCGCGGCGCCGTGCCGCGGATGCGCCAGCGCTGGCCGCGTCGCGCCCGCGTGGTCGGCACATACCGGGTTCTGCGTCAAGAAATCGCGGAACGCAACGGCGGCTTTTACACTCAAAGCGAATACGATATTACGCCACTCATTGCCCGCAAACGCGATACGCATAAGTTCATGGAACTTGGCCGCTCCTGCGTGCTCCAACCCTATCGCAATCGCCGCACGGTCGAACTGCTCTGGCAAGGCATCTGGACCTATGTCCGCGAGCACGGCGTGGACGTAATGCTCGGCTGCGCGAGCTTTGCAGGAACCGACCCGAACGAGCATGAAATGGCGCTGTCTTTCCTACATCATTTCTCCAGCGCGCCGGACGAATGGCAGGTGCGCGCGCATGAACACCTCTACTGCGACATGAATCTTCTGCCCGCCGATCAGGTGAACCAGCGCGCGGCGCTGAAGGCCTTACCGCCGCTCATCAAGGGATATCTGCGTCTCGGCGCTTATGTTGGCGACGGCGCGGTTGTCGATCGGCAATTTGGCACCACCGATGTGCTGATCATTCTCCCAGTCGAGGCGATCGATTCGCGGTACTTCGGCCATTTCGGTGCGCCAAACCAGGCGGCGGCAAGCGTCGCGATGCGCCCGCGCAGCGAAATGATATGATAACGAAGTCAGTAAAGGCTGCCAAAGACATCGCTGCTCAAGAACCAATGCCGAAAATCGAAATCTACACCTCGCTGTTGTGTCCGTACTGCGTTCGTGCGAAACGGCTGCTGCGCGGTAAGGGGGTCAGTTTTGAAGAATTCGACGTGACCATGAAACCCAAAGCCCGCGCCGCGATGCGCGAACGTGCTGGCGGCGCTCATACCGTACCCCAGATCTTTATTGATGGGCAGCATATCGGCGGATGCGACGAGCTTTATGCTCTGGACAGCGCAGGCGGTCTCGATCCGCTGCTGGGGCGGGCCTAAGTGGCTGCGGCACGCCGGGCCGTGTGATCCCCGGGCAACGCCGGCCGTCCAGCATCCTGGAGGCGCTTGAACCATGTCGGATGAGATTGGCGCTTCACGCTGCTTCCGCTGCGCCCTGGTTCAGCTCCGCTCCGGCCGGGACACCCGCGCCTCGATCGACCATGCCGTGCCGTTGATCCGCGAGGCAGCTGCTGAAGCGGACTATGTTCTCACGCCGGAAAATACCACCCTCATCGAGATGCGAACCGAGTCTCTATTCGCCGCGATCTCGTCGGAGGCAAGTACGCCCGCGTTGCAAGACTTCCGCGAACTGGCCGCCGAACTTGGCGTCTGGCTCCACATCGGCGCAATGCCGGTCCTCGTCGGCGAGCGGCGGGCCGCCAACCGGTCTTTCCTGATCGCGCCTGATGGCGATATCGCCGCGCGCTACGACAAGATGCATATGTTCGACGTGGACCTGCCGGGCGGCGAAAGTTATCGCGAATCAAAGAACTACCGGCCCGGAGAAGAGGCGGTGCTCGCCGCGCTGCCCTGGGGGCTGCTCGGGTTAACGACGTGCTATGATCTGCGCTTTCCCGAGCAATACATCGCGCTGGCCCAGGCGGGAGCGGATTTCATCACCGTTCCCTCCGCCTTCACCCGTCAGACGGGCGCGGCGCACTGGCAAATCCTGTTGCGCGCGCGGGCCATAGAGACCGGCTGCTATATCTTCGCGGCGGCGCAGGGCGGCGTGCACGACAATGGCCGCGAGACCTACGGGCATAGCCTGATCGTCGGGCCATGGGGCGATTTGGTGGCGGAGCTATCAGACGATAAGCCAGGGGTCATCGTCGCCGAGATCGACCCGGCCAAGGTGGCCGAGGCGCGCCGGCGCATCCCCGCGCTCCAGCACAGACGCGCGTTCCAAATTCGCGCTTGATTGCTGAGCTGGGTCTCGGGTAGGTCCAACGATAGTGGGCTCGCCACGCTCGTCCGTGGCACTCTCCCGGCCAAACCGAGCTGCCGAACAGATCGCACGCCTGTTCAGCGATCCCGTTTTCATTGAAGAGGCTGTAATTTATTGTTTAGTCGCACTTTGGTTTCTTCACGCCCGCCGTTGGCGCCCTACGCAAGACCGGCTTCCACTTTTGCCAAAGGTGTTCTGGGTCTCGCGGCGTGTGGCTCTTCAATGAATTTATGCGCGCACCAGGGGAACTTGCCAGGCCGCTGGCGCGTAGTAGGAGCAAACGTAGAAGCGGGGCTTGCGGAAACATGGGCGGGAAAAAAGTGTTCTGGATCATTGGCGGCGGGATCTTGGCGGTCATCGTGGTCGCCATCGGCGCGTGGATCATCGTGACTCAAAACATCGAGACGCCGGATTACGCCACCGTTGTCCGCGACAACAATTTCGAGATCCGCGATTACCCAGAGATGATCGTGGCGCAGGTCCGGCGCACAGGCACGCGCGACACGTCGATCCGCAAGGCTTTCGATCCGTTGGCCGACTACATCTTCGCGCGCGAACGTGGCGGCGATACCATCTCGATGACAGCGCCTGTCACGCAAGAGCGATCTGAGAAGATTGCCATGACTGCCCCTGTCACCCAGACGCAGCAGGAAGGCGAATGGGTCGTGCGCTTCATCATGCCGTCAAAATACACGATTGAGGAGCTGCCCAAGCCGGGCGGTGACGTCATGTTAGACAGAATCCCGCCAGAGCGGCGCGCAGCGATCCGGTTCAGCGGCAGTTGGGACACGGCGTTGTTCGACCGCAAGACGCAAGAACTGCGCGCATGGCTGTCCGAGCGGGGCATCGAGCCGACCGGCCCGCCAACCTACGCCTACTACAACGACCC
>CAYVFK010000080.1:0-7915 GCA_964450925.1 uncultured Hyphomicrobiaceae bacterium
GGCTGAGACGCTGGGTGTCGTTCCACGGGATCAGCCTAAATGTCGCGCCCGATCTGGGCCATTTCTCCGGGATCGTACCTTGCGGCGTAAGCGATAGCGGCGTCACGAGTCTTGCCGCGCTGGGCGTCCAGGCCGGGATGTCGGATGTCGATGCCGCTCTGCGCCTGGCGTTCGAACGCCAGTTCGGCTGTGTCACCATTGATGCGCCAGACCCGCTCAAGACACCGCCAACGCCTCCTTCACAGCTGAGGCCAAATCCTTGAGCGAGAATGGTTTGGGCAAGAACATGAAGCTCTCATCCTCGGCAAGGTCGCGGCGCAGTGCTTCCTCCGCATATCCGGAAATGAAGATCACCTTCATGTCAGGCAGCGTCTTGCGCATCTGCTGCAGCAGCTTCGGACCATCCATCTCGGGCATCATCACATCGCTGATGACGAGGTCGATCTGTTCACCACGCGCGGCGAGCACATCGAGTGCTTCCACGCCCGTTGTCGCCTTGAGCACGGTATAGCCGCGCGACTCCAACGCCCGGGCTGCGAAGCGACGCACCGCCTCCTCATCTTCAACGAGCAGAACCGTGCCCTGCCCTGTGAGATCCTTGCGCCTGTTCTCAGCGCTTTTCGTTTCAGCTTCCGCGGCGTCCTCGGCAACTTCCTCGGCATGGCGCGGCAGATAGATGCTGAAGGTCGTGCCCTCGCCTTCCTGGCTATCGACATAAACATAGCCGCCCGTCTGCTTGACAATGCCATGTACGACCGACAGGCCAAAGCCGGTCCCTTCGCCGATCTCCTTTGTGGAGAAGAACGGTTCGAAAATCTTTTCCTGCACCTCCGGCGACATGCCGCAGCCATTGTCGCTCACCTCCAGCAGAACATATTCGCCGACTGGTAGATCGGGCCGGTCCAGCTTGGCGGCCTTGCGCTCTGTCACATTCGCCGTGCGGATCGTCAGTTCGCCGCCGCCGGGCATCATGGCGTCGCGCGCGTTCACCGCCAGGTTCATCAGAACCTGCTCAAGCTGATTCGCATCGGCCTTCACCAGCCAGAGATCGCGGGCATGGATGATATTGGAGGTTACCTTTTCGCCGATCAGCCGGTTGAGCAGCAGGCCGAAATCCTCGATCACATCGGTCAGCGAGAGCACTTTGGGGCGCAGCGTCTGCCGGCGCGAGTAGGCCAACAGGTGGCGCACCAGCGCGGCCGCGCGATTGGCGTTGTTACGCACCTCCATGATGTCCTTGAAGGCCGGATCGCTCGGGCGATGGTTGGACAACAGCAGGTCGGTGTAGCCGAGAATGCCGGTAAGCAAATTGTTGAAGTCATGCGCGATGCCGCCGGCGAGCTGGCCGACTTCCTGCATCTTCTGCTTCTGGGCAATCTGCTCTTCGAGCGCGCGCTGCTCGGTCGTGTCGATGGCGTAAATCATCGCGGCGTCCGCGCCTCCGCGCCGGCGCTTGCCCGGCGTTGGCACGACATAAAGCCGTCCGGCGCGTTTTTCGTCGCGCGCGAAGGCGATGTCGAGCGGCCCATCCAGGGGTTTCCGCGCGGCTGCGTCAGCAATCATCTGCGCCAGCGGCTCCTGCGCGTTCTCATCAACGAGATCCAGCACGTTGAGCCGCCCGTTGCCGCGCTGCGCGGGGATGGCGAAGGTCTGTGAGAAGGCGTGGTTGCGGCTGGCGATCTTGCCTTTCGCATTGACAGTCGCCATCGCGATTGGCGCGGAGTGAAACAGTTCTTCCGCGCCGATTGTTTCCACGGCCCGCGCTTCGGCCTCATGCACACCATTGCCGTTGAGCGCAACGATCTGCAGCTTGGCGCGCGCCCCTTTCTTCTCGGCAATCGGGCGGAAGCTGGCCCAGACCGGCCGCACATCCCCGGCCTCGTCAAAGATTTCCAGCGTCGCGGTACGGGACGCACCCGCATTGCGCGGGCCATTGAGACGGGCCATCAGCAAGCTGACGCTCGCATCCGAGAAGAGTTGCGGCAAATAGAGCGGATCGGCATCGCGAAGAGACTCCGGCAGCCACGCACGCATGGTCGCGTTCATCTCGAGGATCTGGCCAGTGGCGTCCACGCTTAACCGGGCCGCGGGGTCGGCATCAAGCCGAGCGCAAATCTCCTCCAGATGCGCATCGCGCTCCTGCAGGCGGTTGATCTCCGCCGTGACATCACGGAATTGCCAGAGCATCAACCTGCGGCTGAACGATCCCGCCTCGTAGATCGGCTCGACTCTTGCCTCCAGCCAAATGGGAGAAGGTGCGCCGTTCTTGCCCGGCTCCAGCCAGCGGACGACCTCGCAATGCGATCCGCGCGCGGCAGCAGCCTGGGCAAAGCGGAATGCGGCGGCTCCATCATCACCGTTGGCCGCCAGGATGTGATGCGGCTCGCCCGGCGAGCGGCCAGCCCGCACGAACATGCGATCATAAGCAGCATTTGATTCCAACAATTCACCGCGCGTGTTTGTCAATGCAGCGCCAACGCGCGCGGTGTGGGCAAGCCCTTCGGCGAGCACGCTGCCACGACCTGCGCGATCGCCCAACAAGCCAACCACGCCAGCCCCGAATAGACCCGCGAGAAACGCTGCGAACGGCACCAGCCATAGTGGTGCGGACTGCCCTCCGGCGTCGCGAGCAAAGAACACGGCGGCTGCAACGAACCCAGCGACAGAAAGGCCCGCGAGCGCTAGCGTCGCCGCGCGCCACCAACGCGATCCGCCGCGCCGCTGTGTGGTTCTGGCATCCCTCACCACTGCCTGGGCTTCGCTCATGCCGGACCTTTCCCTTACCTTGTCTTATCAGCCCCGCGCAGATCGGACCGGGACTGAAGCCCTGATCAAGCGAATCTGGCCAGAATGCAACCTGGACGTTTAGAAAGGCCACACTAAGACGCAGGGCAAAAATTGCCGACCTCGGGGTTAAAAAGAGGTTAATCAGCGTCTATACAGGGGCGAGCACGCAGCTGTTTCTCCGACATAAAACCGAAATCCAGGCGCGTTGGCGTGTTACGGGCCTGCCAAGCCTGCATTGCCGGCGCTTGTTGATGGAGCCTGATGATGGAAATCGACCAGAGCTTTCTCGATCTCGCGTGGTATCTCGTCGCTGGCGCGGGGGGGCTCCTTTTTTTGGTCCTTGCGTTGTGGATTTTTCGCGCCTTCATGTCGTCGGGAGCCGCGCTGATGCTGACAGGCCGGAACAAGCGCCTCGGTGTGGTCGACCAGACCAGCGTAGATGGCCGACGGCGCCTGGTTCTCATCCGGCGCGACGGGGTCGAGCATCTTCTTATGACAGGCGGGGCTATCGATATCGTGATTGAAACGAGCATCGGCGCCCCGCGTCCCATATCCCGCGAGGACCATGAACACGCGCCCTCATCACCTCTTGATGATGGCCCAATCCGCATTGCGGAAGCGCAAACCGAGCGTTCATGAGCGGCGGGTTAGATTGCTACGCAACGCAGTAAAGGGTTATGAGCCTGCCATGTGCAAACGTCTCGTCCTGACCGTTGTCATCCTGCTGTGCGGCCTCGCTATCGTGCCGGGCGGCCCACGCGCTCAGGATCAGGCGCCAGCGCAAGCAACGCCGACCCAAGCCCCTGCAGTTGGAAACGCGGAGCCTGCCGCACCATTGGCCGAGCCTGCCGCACCTGGGGCCGAGCCTGCAGAACCAAGCGCACCTGCCGAACAGCAGCAGACGCAGACCGAGCAGAAGCCCCCCCAGGCCGCCGCAAACCAGCCCCAGCGGCCGCACGACGCCGATCAATTCCCCACGCGCGTCGCCGAGATCATCGAGCAACTCGACAAGGTCCAGGAAACTCTGTCGCGCGAGAGCCTGTCCAACGGCCAGCTCGATACGCTGCGCCAAGAGATCAATGACGCGCTTGCCGAGGTTGAGAAGCTCATCCTCGAAGTCCGGCCGCAGTTGGAGGCCGTCAACAATCAGCTCGAAAAGCTGGGCGATCCCCCGGGAGAGGATCAGCCAGCGGAGCCGCAGGCCATCGCCGCGGAACGCGCCTCGCTGCAGGACCGCGCGAACAGGCTGGACGCGACGCTCAAGGCCGCGCAAGCCTCTCAGGTGCGGGCCAACCAACTCAACGAACGCGTTCAGAACCGCCGCCGCGATCTTTTCACGAGCCAGCTTTTCGAGCGTACGACAACGCCTTTGTCGCTGTCGCTCTGGCAGCGCGCGGCTGAGGAGACCGAAACCGGCCAGCGGCGCTTCGGATTGCTTCTGGACGACGCTGCGCGCAACCTCGAAAGCAACCAAACGCTCTATGCTGTCCTTTTGTTCGGTCTGGTGATCTTCCTGCTGCTCCAAGCGGCTTGCTGGAAAGGCGTTCAACACTTCCGGGACTGGGACAGCGATGCGCCGCCGCCCTTCTGGCAACGCGCGTCATCAGGGGCCTGGGTCATCATCCTGCGGGCGCTGCCGATCATGGCGACGGCAGGCGCACTCTACGCAATGCTGTCCGTCGGCAGTCTGCTGGTGCCGCGCATGCAAGACATCGCGTTCGCCATTGCAGTCGCACTGGTGACCGTAGCGATCGTCAGCGCACTGAGCACGACGATATTGGCCCCAAACCGGCCGCAATGGCGCATCCTCCCGGTGAATGACGCCGGGGCAACGCGGGTCAACCGGCTGATCCTTGCCATCGCAGCGGTCTTCGGCATCGACAGGGTTTTGAGCACCATCAACGAAGTGCTCTACATGCCGCTTGCAACGACCATTGCCCAGACCTCCGCCACCAACACGCTGTTCGCCCTGCTGCTCGGCGCGGTGCTGATGACGCGCATGGGCACGGCGCAGGATGGCGAAGACAGCGAGACGAGCTGGCTGCGCTGGCTGCGACTCCCAGGCTACGCGCTGGTGTTGACGATCCTGCTGGCCACTGCAACCGGCTACGTCGCCTTCGGCCGCTTCCTTGCCGCTCAGATTGTTATCACCGGCAGCATCATCATCGTCGTCTACCTGATGCTGGTCTGGGTGAATGCCGTCGGGGACCGCATCCGCTCCGGAGGCGGCGGCCAGCGCAGTATGCCAGCGCTGCCCAGCCACGACCGTCGCCGCGAACAAATCGCGCTGGCGCTCACTTTGACCCTCAAGGCGGTGATCTTCGCCGTTGCCTTCCCGATCATCCTGCTTCAGTGGGGCTTCGACTGGAAAGACCTCTTGGGATGGGCGCAGAAGGTGTTTTTCGGGTTCGAGGTCGGCGGGATGAACATCTCGCTGGCCACGGTGGTTGGGGCGCTTCTGGTCTTCGTCCTCGCCTTCCTGATCGCGCGGGTGCTGCTCAGCTGGATGGACAATCAGGTGATGGAGCCGGCCGGGCTCTCCGGCGGCGTGCGGGATTCGGTGCGCACTGGCCTTGGCTATGTCGGCTTCATCGTCGCGGTGCTGATCGCAGCATCATATGCGGGGCTGGATTTCTCCAACATCGCGATCGTCGCCGGGGCGCTGTCTGTGGGCATCGGCTTCGGCCTGCAAAGCATCGTCAACAATTTCGTCTCCGGGCTTATCCTGCTGGCTGAACGGCCCGTCAAGGTCGGCGACTGGGTCGTCATTGGCGAAGACCAGGGCTTTGTACGCAAGATCAGCGTGCGCTCGACCGAGATCGAGACCTTCGATCACGCCAATGTGGTCGTGCCCAACTCGGTGCTCATCTCGGAGAAAGTGCAGAACTGGACGCTGCACAACAATGTTGGGCGGATCTCGATCGACGTTGGCGTGTCCTATCAGAGCGATCCGGAGCGGGTGAAGGACATCTTGCTGGAAGTGGCGCGTGAGCATCCGCAAGTCCTCACCCATCCCGAGCCTTATATTTGGTTCAGCAACTTTGGCGATAGTTCACTCGACTTCAGGCTGTTCTGCTTTGCGCTGAACATCACGCGCCAGCTCAGCATCCAGACCGATCTGCGCATCGCCATCGTCAAGAAGTTCCGCGCCGAAGGCATCGAGATTCCTTTCCCTCAGTCCGACGTGCATTTCCGCGATCTGGACTGGCTGAAGACGGCGCTGGCCGAGCAGATGGCCCGGGTCCGCGAGGAACGCGAACGCGATGACACGACGGACCATACGCACTACCCGGGCGCGCCCGGCGCTGGCCCAACGAATTGACGTCCCGGCGCGGCCTTGGCGCGATTTTCATCCTGATGCCCCCAAAGCTCGCTTTAAAATTCGGAATTGACGCCGTGTCTATGCGGAAACCAGTACTCGCTTTTCGGCATCGCTTTAAGGGCGACGAATAGGCGCGGTGCCGATCCTGAATAGGGCTCAGCGCTTCAACTGGAGGAAGAGGGAGCGGGCATGATCGACGTGTATTCCGCGACAAACGTGATCGCGGCACTTCTCGGCTTGTACATGATAGCCGGCGGCGTTGGCATGCTCACCGACCGCGACGTGTGGTCGAGGGTCATCCGGGACATCGCAGCCAGTCCCGCTCTGGGCTACATCGCGGGGATTCTGGCGTTCGCCATTGGCGCAGCGATCGTGGCGGTACACAACCGCTGGGGCACGCCGCTTGAGATCATCGTGTCGCTGATCGGCTGGGCAGCGCTTGCCGAAGGCGTGTTGATGCTCGCGCTTCGGCGACCGTTCATCGGTCTGTTTGCCCGGTTCGTGCCATCCGCAGCCGCCGGGCGGATCATCGCGGGGCTGGTCGCCGCCGCAGGCTCCGTTCTGCTCTACGCTGCGTTGCTCTGATCCTGGTCGGTGTCGCCTCGTTGCGCTTGCGCATGGACCGAAATTAGCCTGCTGCCCCTTCGGCTAAAGGCGCGACTTTCGCGTTGAAATCAGTGCCGTGGTTAACCCTCGCGACATAGCCCTTGCGGATGACAAAGTCGCCGAACGGCTCGCCGCCCTCACGCTCGCGCGCGTAAGCCTCGAACATCGGTTTCAGCGTTTCCAGGATCGTCTCCTCGCCGATGTTGTCGAGATAGGGCTTGGCGAGCCGCTGGCCATAAAAACCGCCGCCGAGATACATGTTGTATTTGCCCGGCGCGCGTCCGGAAAAGCCGATCTCTGCCACGTAGGGCCGCGAGCAACCGTTGTTGCACCCGCTCATGCGGATCACGATGCCCGCATCACCGACGCCCACCTCGTCAAGCAACGCCTCAACCTTAGTGATCAGTGAAGGCAGATACCGTTCGCTCTCGGCCATTGCTAGCCCGCAAGTCGGGAACGCAACGCAGGCCATAGAATGCCGGCGCAGTGTGCTGCGCTCTGACGCGTCGATGATCCCGTAGGTCTCCAACAGCTTCTTGATCCTCGCCTTCTGCCGCGCCGAGATGCAGGCGATGATGAGGTTCTGGTTCGGCGTAATGCGCAAATCACCCTTGTGGACCTTGGCGATCTCGCGGATGCCGGTCATGATCTGGTGCGCGCCGTCATCCTTCACCCTGCCGTTCTCGATGAAGGCAGTGTAGTTCCAGGTCCCATCGGCGTTCCTCGTCCAGCCGAAACGGTCGGTTGACGTGTCAAAGTGGAAATCGCGCGCGGGTTCGAGCTTCCAGCCGAGCCGCTCCTCCAGCTCATCGACGAACCAGTTCAGTCCGTTGCGGTCGATGGTGTACTTCATCCGCGCGATCTTGCGGTCGACCCGGTTGCCGAAATCGCGCTGGATGGTCACGATCTTTTCCGCCGCCTCGACCGCCTTGTCCGCCGGGATGAAGCCGATCACGTCGCCAAGCCGCGGATAGGTGGACGGCTCGTTGTCCGTGCGGCCCATGCCGCCGCCAACCGCGATATTAAACCCCGCCAGTTCTTCGCCGTCCGCAATCGCAATAAAGCCGATATCCTGCGTGAACACATCGACATCGTTCACCGGCGGGATCGCAAAGCCGATCTTGAACTTGCGCGGGAGGTAGGTCCGCCCATAGACCGGCTCGACCTCGTCTTCCTTGTCGCCCTGATAGACCGGCTGCT
>CAYVFK010000081.1:0-1595 GCA_964450925.1 uncultured Hyphomicrobiaceae bacterium
GGATGCAGCCGGAGGCGTCACCGACAGCGGTATATCCGTTCAGGACACCTCGGCGACCGACTTCTCGCTCGGCGTCGTCGGAGGCGATCAGCTCGTGCTTTTCTTCCAGCCGCTGAGCATTCTCGGCCTTATTTCCGGGCCGCTCACGCCGAACCAGCAGGCCACCGGCGCCTATCTCGATGCGTTGCTCCAGGCCGATCCCGGCGCTGAGTTGAACGCTCTTCTCGATGCAATTCGCGGTCTGCCTGATGAAGCGTCGATCATCGCCGCGCTCGATGAACTGGCGCCGGAGCACTA
Source organism: uncultured Hyphomicrobiaceae bacterium (assembly GCA_964450925.1). Lineage (GTDB taxonomy): Bacteria > Pseudomonadota > Alphaproteobacteria > Rhizobiales > Rhodomicrobiaceae > Dichotomicrobium. Next base: position 298 of record CAYVFK010000081.1, read on the forward strand.
TCTCTCGCAGGTTCAGACAAGCTGGCTCGCCAGCCTGGGCTTCGTCAAAGGCGCGATGAGCTGTCCAGAACCCGGCACGGCAAGCGCGTATGTGCGCGAAGGTCAATGCTACTGGGCCCGGCTCAGCGGCGGCAAGCTCGACTGGGACCGCACCAATGACAACATCGGCGGCGACGAGCAGGCCTGGGGCCTGACCGGCGGCTTGCAGGCCCGGCTCGACAACAGCTGGCTGGCTGGCGGTGCGATTTCCTATCAGCAGAGTGACATCGACACCAATAACGCGGCGTCATCCGATGGCGACCGCGTTCAGGTGACGCTCACCGCCAAGCGCGACATCGGCGCAACGCGCATCTCGGCGGCGGCGTTTGCGGGCTTCGGGTGGTTTGACACGGATCGGCGTATCAGCGTTCCCGCGCCGGGCGTCGTGGCGCATGGCGAGCAGGACATCGCGTCTACGGGCGCGCATCTGCGTTTGAGCCACACGCTCGCTGAGGGCGGCTGGTACGCGAAACCGATGATCGATCTCAATGCGACCTATATCTCGTTCGGCGATTTCACTGAGACGGGTGGCGGTGTGGCCAATCTTGATGTCGATGGCGATGATGAATGGTTTCTCAGCGCCTCGCCAGCGCTGGAACTCGGCGGCGTCTTCATTCTTGAGGAGGGTGTGGTCGCGCGCCCGTTCTTGCGCGGCGGCGTCACCTGGGTGAGCGAGGATTCCATTACCATGACCAGCCGCTTCGTCGGCGCACCCGTCGGCGTCGCGCCTTTCATCGTGACCTCGGAATTTGACCGCGTGACCGCCGACATTGGCGCGGGCGTGGAAGTATCGTCGTTTGATGGCTCGTCGCTGAAGCTGAATTACGATGGCCGGTTCGGCGAGGATACCGAGCAGCACGCGGGCGCGGTGAAGCTGGGCATCAAGTTCTGAGTTTGCCTCCGTAACTGCACCCTGAGAAGTGAAGCAATAGAGCAGCTTCAACCTCACCCGGATCATAGCCAGAAGCGGCGAAACACTCAGCGCATTCACCCTGTGTGACGACATCGAGATATAGCGCGATTGCGTCCCGGGAGATTGTCGAGGCTGCTATAGCGCATTTAAGAAAATCCGGATCGGCAACCGCTCTTCAAATTATTGATCTATCGCACTTTCTGACGCGAAACCGGCCTCCACTTTTGCTGAAAGTGCTCTATAGCGCGATCGAGAACCGGCCGCCATTCCCGTTCAGACCGGATACTCGCTTTTCCGATTGCGCATTCTTGCTGCGCGCGATTTGTCCGAAAACCGCTTTGCACTT
>CAYVFK010000081.1:1695-7889 GCA_964450925.1 uncultured Hyphomicrobiaceae bacterium
AAAACCGCTTTGCACTTTTCGGATCGCGCATCAACTGCAGCTTGAATAGCCGCATTCCCGGCAGATCAGGCAGCCTTCCTGATAAACCATCGCAGGGCGTCCACATTGCGGGCAGAACAGTTTTTCGCTGCCCGCCGCCGGCATCGGGCGCGCGCCCGCGGCCTTTTGCAGAAAGCCCGTTTCCGCATCGTCGCGCTGAATGAAGCCGATGTCGATCATGTGCCGCTCGATCACTTCGCCGATTGCAGCTAGCAGGCTGGGCACGTAGCGCCCGCCGACCCATTGACCGCCGCGCGGATCGAACACATCCTTCAATTCCTCGACGACGAACGACACATCCCCGCCGCGCCGGAACACTGCGCTGATCATGCGGGTCAACGCCACCGTCCACGCGTAGTGCTCCAAATTCTTCGAGTTGATGAAAATCTCGAAGGGGCGACGTCGCCCATCCTGAATGATGTCGTTGATGGTCACATAGATCGCGTGTCCGGAGCCGGGCCACTTTAACTTGTAGGTATAGCCGGGCAGGGCGGTGTCGCGCTCAAGCGGGGCGGACATGTAAACGACCTCGCCATTGCTCTGCGCGGGTGCTGGCACTGGCGCGTTCAGGCCGAGCGTTTGCTGCTGCCGGGCGCTATCCCTTTCGCCGGGCTCAGGCCCCTCGGGCGTCGTCTCCCCGCTGCTCAGAACGGCGCCGGTTATCGGATTGGGCCGATACACCGTGCAACCCTTCAAGCCCGCCTGATAGGCACGCGTGTAGATGTCCTTGAAGTCGTTGAACGCGATATCCTGGGCGCAGTTTATGGTCTTGGAGATCGCGGCGTCGACATGCGACTGGAGTGCCGCCTGCATCGCCAGATGCTGCCGCGGGTGCAGCCGCGCCGCGCTGACGAAGCTTTCTGGTAGCGGCGCGTCAGGCCCGAATTGTTCGCGGAACAGCCGGTAGGCAAGATCCTCGACGCACTCCTCGTCCGCCGTGCCGTCATCACGCAGGATGCGGCGGCGATAGTTGAAATCGAACACGGGTTCGATGCCGCTGGAGACGTTATTCGCGATGATCGAGATGGTTCCCGTTGGTGCGATCGAACTCAGCAGGCCGTTGCGCAGACCTTTTTGCGAGATCGCCCGGCGCACGTCCTCCGGTAATGATAGCGCGCCCTCGCTCGCCAGGTATTTCTCGGCATCGAAAAGTGGGAAGCTGCCTTTCTCCGCAGCAAGTTCGGCGCTGGCAAGATAGGCGTTGCGCTGGATCACGCTGGCCCAGTGCGCCGCCAGCTTCACCGCTTCATTCGTCCCGTAATGCTTTCCGCAGAGTATCAACGCATCGGCCAGTCCGGTTATACCTATCCCGAGCCGGCGCTTCGCCTTGGCTTCCTCCGCCTGCGCCTTCAGCGGGTAGCCGGAGATATCGATGACATTGTCGAGCAGACGCACAGCCGTACGCGCCAATTCTGCCAAGTGTTCCTCGTTGAGCGCGGCTTGTTCCGTGAAAGGCTGGTCCACCAGCGCCGCCAAATTGACCGATCCAAGCAGGCATGCGCCGTAAGGCGGCAATGGCTGTTCGCCACAAGGATTGGTCGCGTGGATCGTCTCGCAATAGCTGAGTTTGTTGCGCTGGTTCACACGGTCGATGAAAATCACGCCCGGCTCGGCGTAGTCGTAGGCCGAGTGCATGATCTTGTCCCACAGCGCGCGCGCTGGCACGGTCTTGTAATGCACGCCGGCGAATTTTAGCGGCCAGTCTGCGTCGGCTTCCACCGCCTCCATGAAGGCGTCAGTGACGAGCACCGACAGGTTGAACATGCGCAGCTTGGCGGGGTCAGCCTTCGCCTCGATGAACCTCTCGATATCCGGGTGGTCGCAGGCAAGCGTGCCCATCATCGCGCCGCGCCGCGAGCCGGCTGACTTGATCGTGCGGCACATCGCATCCCAGACATTCATGAAGCTGACTGGCCCGGATGCATCCGCGCCGACGCCTTTGACCGGCGCGCCCTTGGGCCGAAGCGTGGAGAAGTCATGGCCGATGCCTCCGCCTTGCTGCATGGTCAGCGCGGCTTCCTTCACATTGTCGAAGATCGAGGCCATGTCATCGGCGATCTCACCCATGACGAAGCAGTTGAACAGCGTCACGGCTCGCCCGGTGCCCGCGCCCGCGAGGATGCGCCCGGCCGGTATGAATTGGAAGTTGGCCATTGCATCGAAGAACCGCGCCTGCCAGAGCGCGCGCTCATCCGGCTTCTCGACACGCGCGGCCGCTTTTGCAACGCGACGCCACATATCCTCGACGCTGGTTTCGCTCGCGCGGGGGCTTGGCGCGAAACGGTATTTCTGTTCCCAGACTTGCCGGGAAATCGAAGCGAGCGGGAGAGTCATACTGGGTTCCGGATTATGAACAACATACACGCATCCGAATGTGGCTGCGCGTTTGTTCTCTATTTGTACCATGAAGCCAGAACGGAGGGAAGGGCACGCGCTGCGGGCCTTAGCCGCGGTATTCCTGAACGCGCGTGGCGCGCAGGCCCGGGAGCCCGTGTTTCTCGATAGAGCGCTGCCAACTCAGGAACTCGTCGATCGTAAGGCGGTAGCGCTCACAAGCTTCGTTGAGGCTCAAAAGCCCGCCGCGCACTGCAGCGACCACTTCGGCCTTGCGCCGTATCACCCAGCGCCGCGTGTTGGCGGGCGGCAGATCGGCAACAGTCAGCGGGCTGCCGTCGGGACCGATCACGTATCTCGCGCGCGACGTGAAATGCTCACTCATCGTATTTTGAACCCGGTACTACAAACGAGGCTTGATGAACGGTATCGGGCCCGGCTTAATTTTCTTTTACTGGGTCCTTGTGAAGTAAGCGCCCAGAAAAGCACAATCTTTAAGTGTTTTATATTATTATACAACTTAAACGAGAATTACCGAAAATTGATTGTCGTTCGGCGCTTCGAGCGTAATGGCGCGGCAGGTTGCGGCTTGGCTCTACCATCAGTATATTCGCGCTCAACCCAACAGTTTTCAGGTCATGGCTCAGCCACGCATGCCACAGTCCAGCACATTGATATCAGCGCAACCCGCCGAAGCACACGAGCTCAATAGCTTGTATTTGCCAGGCCCTCCTGCGCAGACCCGCGTCGTCGTGGCGATGTCCGGCGGCGTGGATTCCTCGGTCGTGGCGGCGATGCTCGCGCGCGAGGGTTATGACGTCATCGGCATCACGTTACAGCTCTATGACCACGGCGCGGCCACGGCGCGCACGGGCAGTTGCTGCGCTGGCCAGGACATCCACGATGCGCGCCGGGTGGCCGCGGCGATCGGCATCCCGCATTACGTTCTGGACTACGAAAGCCGCTTCCGCGATGCGGTCATCCAGAATTTCGCCGACAGCTATGTTGCTGGCGAGACGCCAATTCCTTGCGTGCAGTGTAACCAGTCGGTGAAGTTCAAAGACCTGCTGGCGCGGGCGAAGGAACTGAGCGCCGACGCCATGGCGACCGGACATTATATCGTCAATCGTCCTGGCCCGAACGGCTGGCAGCTCCACCGAGGGCGCGACGCAGACCGCGATCAGAGCTATTTCCTGTTCGCCACCACGCCGGCGCAACTGAACTTTTTGCGCTTTCCGCTTGGCGATATGCGCAAGGACGAGGTGCGCGAACTGGCCCGCGAATGGAACCTGCCGGTGGCACAGAAGGCAGACAGTCAGGATATCTGTTTCGTGCCAACGGGCCGCTACACCCATGTTGTCGAGAAGCTGCGCCCAGATGCGGCGGAGCCAGGCGACATCGTGCATATCGACGGGCGTAAGCTCGGCCGACATCGCGGCATCATCAATTACACCATCGGCCAACGCCGCGGCATCGGCATCCCCTCGCGGGAGCCGCTTTATGTCGTGCGGATCAACGCCGCGCAGCGTGAAGTGGTCGTGGGCCCGCGCGAGGCGCTGCTGACGCACTGGATCAGGCTGCGCGAGGTGAATTGGCTGGGCGATGAGTTGCTCTCCGGTGGCCCGCGCGATGTCCACGCGAAAGTTCGCTCGACCCGTCCGCCGCAGCCGGCTGAACTGCATGTCCGCGGTGGCCAGGTATGGGTGCGGCTGATTGACGGCGAGGACGGCGTCTCCCCTGGGCAGGCCTGCGTCTTCTACGACGGGGCGGATGAGGGCGCGCGCGTGCTCGGCGGCGGATGGATCGATGCGGCAGACCCGGCGTTGCCGGCGTGAGCGGGGTCGTGGCGCGGCCATGCGCGCGCAGCGCCGCGCTCGATGGTCACGAAATTGGGCGATGACTACGCACGCACAGGCCCGGTACGTCATTTGACAGTGTCTTATGAGAATTTTTCCGGCGCGGCGGCACGGCTCAGTTATCAAGCTTATGAGCGGGCGCGATGAGCACGGCGGGTGTATTGGCCCGAAAGCGCTGGAGCGAACGTGCGTTGTGGCGTAAAAAGCAATCGCCAGCAGTATCGCGAAGATGAGCATGTCCGCGCCAACGCTCGACAACGCCGCTGTCCGCCGCGCTTATCGCCGGTGGGCGCCGGTCTATGATCACACCTTCGGCCGGGTCGCGGCGGTGGGCCGCCGGCGCGCGGTGAGCTATATCAACACGCGGGATGGCCGGGTGCTGGAGGTCGGCGTGGGCACCGGTCTGTCGCTGCCTGCTTACCAGCCGTATCTGAAGGTGGTCGGCCTTGACATCTCACCGGAGATGCTGGCCAAGGCGCAGGGCCGCGCGCGCCGACTCGATCATGTGCTGGGCTTGGTGCAGATGGATGCCGCGGCGCTGGGCTTTGCCGATGGCGCATTCGAGACCGTCGTGGCGATGTATGTGATGACGGTCGTGCCCGATCCGGCAGCCGTCATGCGCGAGCTGTCCCGCGTCTGCGCGCCGGGCGGGGAGGTGATCCTCGTCAATCATTTCAGCCAGGAGCATGGGCTGCGCGGCTGGGTCGAGCACAAGATGGCGCCGCTGGCCGAGACGTTGGGCTGGCATCCGGTGTTCGAGACCGACCGGGTGATGGTCTGCCCAGAACTGGCACTGCAGGAGCAGACGCCGATGTGGCCGATGGGGCTGTTTTCGATGCTGCGCTTCGTCAAGCGGGCGGAGGGCGCGCGGGCCGCGGCGGGAGCCTGAGCGCGGGCGTGGACGCGGCGGGTCGCGGCTTGACGGCTCGCAGCGGCGTTCTTATAGCTTGTGGAGGGCGCCGCACGGGCCGTTTGTAGGGGCCCAAGGCAGCCTGCGCGCATCGGGGCGGAGTAGCTCAGCTGGTTAGAGCAGCGGAATCATAATCCGCGTGTCGGGGGTTCAAGTCCCTCCTCCGCTACCAACTGCCCGTGGAAGTATCGAGGTTTGTAAGGTTGTACGAGTATTTGGCGCCAGTGCCCAGCAGTATAGCGTTTCCAAGAAAACTCTTTGAAATTAAAGAGAGCTTTCAGCTGGAGAAAAATATTTGCTTCTATCGCAGGCGGAGGCCTTTGAGCAGGAGAAGAATGGCAGGCTTTTACATAAGCTTTGCCTAGAATTTGATGCGTTTGGGATTGGCATTATAAGTAACTTTTTCTCTGTGACTGAGAGGTGGCGTTGCCCAAGTTGTCATAGATCAAAGCCGCAGTTTGCAAGGTTAGATAAGAATAATGAATTACTTTGTGCAATTCATGAACATCATGATCATTTCATAGATTGTGTTAGTAGGCATCTGCGAGATAAACGGGATATTGATCCGTCAATAGTGCGTTCATTGGAACAAAGTCTTATTAGGTTTAACAATACACTGATTTGCAACGATTGCAACGTTGTGGAGCCGCACGCAAAAAAGGTAGCGGGTGCTCCGGCTGAATTTTCGTTCGCACCGTACGAGATCGCTTCATTTATTATCGTCCAAGAAAATCGGCCGCACCAGTTAGACTATGAGAAAGTGAGAGAAGTCTATGAGGCTGCGCGCCCTTCAATGAAGATAGTTGCCGATCGGCTTCGAGCCATTATGCTGACAATATCCCGACAGGATGGGACAATGCTCGCGCTTGGCCACGTCGCGAACCGCGTGCTTAGCGATGCAAACATTGCTAGAAAGAGTTCGAAGAACAGTCTAAAATCTCACCCTTCAGCCACTAATAAAGTTAAATCAGGGGCAATTAAGCCTTAGGTCGATTGCGACAGCGCGAAGTCCAGCGCGGCGCGCGCGTGCAGCGCCGTCGTGTCGAACGCGGGCA
>CAYVFK010000082.1:0-7870 GCA_964450925.1 uncultured Hyphomicrobiaceae bacterium
AGCGCTTTCGACGCTTCGCTGGTGAGCAACTGGCCGCGCACGGCCTTGGACGCGGCGATCACGCCGTGGTTCACAAGCGCCTCGTGGTTGCGCTCGATGTCCTTGAGCACATACTGGTAGTTGACCATCACGCCGTGCGATTCGCGCAGGCCCTTCTCCGACACATCGCCCAGCCAGTTGATCCGCTCCAGCCGCGCGCCATTGCCCAGATGAAACCGCGCGACCGGATCGGCGGGCAGCCCCGCGCTGTTCTTGGCGAGCAGCAAGTAATGCGCGCAGGCCGCCATCAGCACCGGACGCAAGGCCTCCGCGCTGTCCTCATCGCTCCACCAGTGGTCGTTATCGGCGATCTCCAACGCGGCGCGCTGCTGGTCGTTCAGGTAGTCGAGTTCGTGGCCCTCGCGCGCGCGCTCCAGCCAGCGGCGGAAACCGGGCAGCGGCGAGAGCGTAACGAAGGTGCGCAGCGAGGGGATTTCCTTTTGCAGATCGCCGGCCACCTGCTTGATGAGGAAGTTGCCGAACGAAATGCCCGCCAAGCCCTTCTGACAGTTGGAGATGGAATAGAACACGGCTGTCGATGGCTCGCGCGCGTCCTCCATCTTGCTTTCTTCGGACAAAAGCTCCTGGATCGATCCGGGAATGCCCTCGCTCAGCGCGATCTGCACGAAAATGAGCGGCTCATCGATCAGCGATGGGTGAAAAAACGCGTAGCAACGCCGGTCGCGCGGATCGAGCCGGCGGCGCAGATCGGACCAGTCCTTGATCTGGTGCACCGCCTCATAGCGAATGATTTTCTCCAGGATGTTCGCGGGCGTCGACCAGTCGATTCGCTGGAGCACCAGAAAGCCGCGATTGAACCAGGAATTGAACAGCGCGCGGAAATTCGCGTCCACGACCTCCAGCTCGGGATGCTCCTTGGCGAAGTCGAGCAGATCGGTACGCATGGCCACAATTTCGGCGGTTGCGCCTGGCGCCATGTTCAGCCGGCGAAAGAACTCTTGCATCGGCGGCTCGACGCTCTTGGCCAGCTCTTGCAACGTGGTTTCGCCCGGCGCGCTCAGATATTGTTCGGCGGCCATGCGCACGCGCTGCGAATCGGGCGTGAATGACCCGTTCAAGAAGCGGAAGAAGTCCAGCCGCCCGTCGCGCGGCATTGCTGCATAGGCGTTCAGGATGCGCCGCGCCAGCGCCACGCCCGCCGCCTCGCCGCGCGACGACATAAGAGCGCGGGACAGTTCCTCGATCGAATCAGCATGGTGCCCGCCTATCGAAAGGTCGATCAGGTGGCGCCCACGCTCGGCGATGCCGCTCAGCAATTCCTGGAAGAATGACGTGTTCATGTCGCCGCGTTCGCTTGTTAATCGCCAGACCAATCACCCGATTCGCGCGCCAGGCGGCGGTCTTGCGAAAAGCCCAGCCCGCTGCATGAGAATAGCATTGAAAATTGCGGCGATCAGCCCCGGATCGCGCGGCCCACACAGATTGTCCCTTCACCGAAGAACCATCGGTGATGGCAGCACCGCTACCGGAACTGCGGACAGGCGTCAGCGGTGCGTGTGCAAGGCTTTACAGATGGTATACAATTGTGCGTTGATTGCATGAGCACGGGGTGGCGCTGTTGGTCTGAATAAAACGGCGCAGTAAGGCGCATGGAGTTTTCACGACAAATGCCGCTATCGAATGCTCAGCGCGTGCGCCTCGCCCTCGAAGACGATATCGCGCTGCTCAGGCTGCAGCCCGGCGATAAGCTGGAGGAGGCTGCCCTGGCCCACCGGTTCGGTACGTCGCGCACGCCGGTGCGCGAGGCGCTACGCCAGCTCGAGGCGTCGGGCCTTGTGGAGATCAGGGCGCATTGCGGCGCTGAAGTCTCCCGGACCAGCATCCCGCAGCTTCTCGAAATGTTCGAATTCATGGCCGCCCTGGAGGGCATTTGCGCGCGGTTCGCCGCCGAGCGCGCCACGGCTGATGAGATCAGCGCCATCCGCGCCGCGCATCACAACTGCCAGAGCCACGCCGAGGCTGGCGACGCCGACGGCTTTTACGCCGCCAATACGGTCTTCCACGAAGCAATCTACAGCGCCAGCCACAATAACTACGCGGCCCGGCAGACGCTGTTCCTGCGCAACCGGCTTGCGCCCTACCGCCGTTTCCAGCTCCAGCGCAACAAGCGCCCGCTTGAATCGTTTCGCGAACACGGCAAAATCGTTGAGGCAATCGCCGCCGGCGACGCGCGGCGGGCCGAAGACGCCACTCGCAAGCATATCGACGTTCAGGGCAGCAACTTCGCGGCGCTCATCTCCAGCTTGCCGCCGGAGTATCTGCGATCACCGGGAAAAAATGCGCAGGGCCAATAGCAGTCAGCCCGCCTGTAACGCCAGCACGGATACGGCCAGTGAATGCCTGACGCAAACCTTTACGACATTCTGGCGCGTCGTTTCCCCAAGCCCGACGCCCCCGCATTCGATCAACCCGCAGCGGACGACTCTCCGGCCTTGCGCATAAGCTATGGCGACCTGGTCGCGTTGGTGAACCAGTACGCCAACGCGCTGCGCGGCCTGGGCGTTCAGCCCGGTGACCGGGTGTCGATCCAGATCGAGAAGTCGCTCGCCAATGTCGCGCTTTTCCTGGCGGCAGTGAAGATCGGCGCGATCGCCAACCCGCTCAACACCGGCTATACCCTAGCCGAAATGGCCTATTTCATGTCTGATGCGCAGCCACGCCTCATCGTCGTGTCAGCGGACCGCTACGCCGGGATTTCTGATATGGCAGGCCAATATGGCATCGCGGCCGTGGAAACGCTGGACAGCGCCGGGCAAGGCTCGCTGGCCGACAGGGCCGACGTCGAACCGGCAGACGCCTTGAGCACCCCGCGCAGCGCCGATGACACCGCCTGCATCATCTACACATCCGGTACGACCGGCCAGCCGAAAGGCGCGATGATTACGCACGGCAATATCAGCACCAATATCGAAGCGCTATGGCAGGCGTGGCAATTCCAGCCCGGCGATGTGCTGTTGCACATCCTGCCCATTTATCACGTGCACGGGCTGATCGTCGCGCTGGGCACCGCGCTTTATAACGGCTCGACGATCATCTGGCTGCCGAGGCCCGATGTCGACCAGATCATCGCCGCGCTGCCGCGCAGCACCGTGTTGATGGGCGTGCCGACGCACTACACGCGGCTGCTGGAGCGGCCAGAACTGACGCCGGAACTCACGGCGCATATGCGCTTGTTCACTGCTGGCTCCGCGCCACTGCTGGCCGCGACGCACGAAGCCTTCGAGGCGCGCACCGGCCACAAGATCCTGGAGCGCTACGGCATGACTGAAACCGGCATGATCACGTCCAATCCTTATGATGGCGAACGCGTCCCCGGAACGGTCGGCTATCCGCTGCCCGGCGTGAGCGTGCGCGTCACAGACAAGCAGGGCCGCACACTGCCAGCCGGCGAGATCGGTATGGTCGAGGTCAAGGGGCCGAACGTGTTCAAGGGGTACTGGCAGCGCCCGGAAAAAACCGCCGAGGAGTTCCGCACCGACGGCTATTTCATGACCGGCGACCAGGGCGTGCTGTCGCGCGATGGGCGGCTGTCGATCGTTGGGCGCGAGAAAGACACGATCATCAGCGGCGGGCTGAACATCTATCCCAAGGAGATCGAGCGCGAACTGGACCGGCTTGAGGGCATCAGCGAATCCGCCGTGATCGGCCTACCCCACCCGGATTTCGGCGAGGGTGTGGTGGCCGTCGCGGCACGGGGTGCAGCGCCGTTGCCGAGCGAGGACGACATCATCGACGCGCTCGCCGCGCGGTTGGCGAAGTTCAAGGTGCCCAAACGGGTCATTTTCGTGGACGAGTTGCCCCGCAACGCCATGGGCAAGGTACAGAAGAACGAGTTGCGTGAGCAATACGTGGCGCTGTTTTCCAGGCGCTGAGCCCGCCCACGGCTCACCGCGGCGTAAGCACCATGATCATCTGCCGGCCTTCGAGCTTCGGCTCCAGCTCCACTTTGGCGAAATCCTCAGTATCGTCGCGGACCTTGTGCAGCAGTTCCATCCCGAGTTGCTGATGCGCCATCTCGCGCCCGCGGAAGCGCAGCGTGACCTTCACCTTGTCACCGGCATCGAAGAACCGGCGCATGTTACGCATCTTGGTATCGTAGTCGTGCGGGTCGATGTTTGGGCGCATCTTGATTTCCTTGACATCGACTGTCTTGGTTTTCTTGCGCGCTTCGGCGGCCTTCTTCTGCGCCTGGTATTTATACTTGCCGTAATCCATGATCTTGCACACAGGCGTTTCGGCTTGTCCCGAAACCTCCACCAGATCAAGTCCGGCCTCTACCGCGCGGTCCAGTGCCTCCTGCAGATCGATGACACCGTGGTTTTGCCCTTCGTCATCGATTAATTGCACCTGACGAGCCGTTATCGCGTCGTTAATTCGCGGTCCCTCTTCGCGCTGCGCGGGCCGCTTCATTGGTCGGCGTGCTATGGTTGATATCTCCTCGATTGCTGGAACTTACAGACTTGGAAGCCCCGCCCTTTTCCTGAAAAGTCCGGTTACATTCCAAGTCCACGCCATTTATAGAACTAAGCCTGCGATGAAACAAGATGAGAGCCGCGCACGCGAACGGCGGCGAAGCCTAAGTGGCGCACTGTCAACAGGCAACCACACGGCGTGGCGGCAACCACTCGGCGTGGCGGAACGTGGAGGGGCATAATGAGTGACCGGTTCGTTGCGCGTGTGCTCACATTCGCTGGCGCACTACCTTTCATCGCGGCTGTCGCGGCGCTGGCGCTGGCGCCGGCCGTGGCAACCGCTGCTGTATGGCAGGCGGTGCTGGCATATGGCGCAGTGATCGCCAGCTTCGTCTCCGGTATCCACTGGGGGCTGTTCCTTTATCGCGCAAACGCCCTTCCGCTCAATCTGTTCATCTCCAGCAATGTCTGCGCGCTCGCGGCCTGGGCTGCGCTATTGGTACCGCCGTTGTGGCTGGCGCTCGCGCTGCTTATCGTCGTTTTCACCGCACTGTTCGCGATCGACCATGTGCTGTGGCGCGCAGGCGCGCACGCGGCATGGTTTTACCGGCTCCGTGCGGCGATCACGGCGATCGTCACGGGCGCGCTCTGCGTATTGCTGATTTTGGTCTGAGGAGAAGCGCTTGAATATCGCGATCATCGGCGCGGGGCTGGCAGGCGCGGTGCTCGCGCAGCGCCTGCGCAAGGCGGGCCACGCGGTGACAATTTTTGAGAAGTCGCGCGGCGCAGGCGGGCGAATGGCCACGCGGCGCACGGATCGCTTCGCCTTCGATCACGGCGCGCCGTGCTTCACCTGCGAAACGTCTGCGTTCCGCCAATTTCTTGCGCCGCTCATCCACAGTGGGCGGGTCGTGCACTGGCAAGGCCGTTTTGTGCGGCTGGCGGGCGGCAGCGCAGGTGGGGCAGTGGAGGGCGCCCGCTTCGTTGCGGCGCCAGCGATGAATGCACTTTGCAAGGCGCTACTCGCAGGCGTAACACTGCAAACCCATGTGCAAGTCGCGCCGATCGAAGAACCACATGTCTTGCATAGCGCTGACGGCAATCTGCTCGGCCGCTTCGACTGGATCGTCAGCACCGCGCCGGGGCCGCAGACCGCCGTGCTTTTTGGCGGCTTCGCGCCTGTTCCGCTTGCACCGGATCATATGACCGGCGCCTTCACGACCATGCTCGGTTTCGCGCACGCGCATGATCCAGGCTGGGACATGGCCGAGGCCGACGATCCGATAATCGCCTCGATGATCCGCAACTCGACCAAGCCGGGCCGAACTGGCGACACCACGACTTTCGTGATCCACGCGCGCAGCGACTGGTCGCAAACACGGATCGACGATGCCCCGGACGCGGTTCAACCGGTCATAACAAATGCGTTCACGCGAATCAGCGGTATCGACGCGGACGCGGCCGACTACGCGGCGACTCATCGCTGGCGCTATGCCCATGCCAATGCAGGGGTGCCGGGAGGTTGCGTTTTCGCACCAGATGTCGGGCTGGCCGCGTGCGGCGACTGGTGTATCGGCGGGGGCGTGGAAGCCGCGTTTCACAGCGCGATCACGCTTGCGGAACGCTTGGTGCCGGTTCAATGAAACCTGGATCGCCGCACAGGCTCTAACTTACTGGTTGGTCGCACTTTGGTCGCTTCGCGCCCGCCGTTGGCTCCGGACGCAAGACCGATTTCCATCGTCGCTGAAAGTGCTCTTGACTGTCAAATTGTCAACCCTTGGCCCCTTGTCCACGTGCGTACGCGTCTTCATAGCGGATGATGTCGTCTTCGCCCAGATAGCTACCCGTCTGGACCTCAATCAGGGTGAGCGGCAGCTTTCCGGGGTTTTCCAGACGATGCGTGACGCCCAATGGGATGTATAAAGACTGGTTTTCGCTCACCAGTTTGACGTCGTCTTCTATAGTGACTTGTGCCGTGCCCTCAACAATGATCCAGTGCTCGGCGCGGTGATGGTGGCTTTGGAGCGAGAGTGCTGCACCAGGATGCACGTGAATGCGCTTGACTTGGAAGCGCGGCCCCGTGACGACACTCTCAAACCACCCCCAGGGGCGATAATCGCGCGGCAGCGTCTCAGCCTGAGGCGCGCGCTTGGCCTTCAGGCTTTCAACGGCGCGTTTGACGTCTTGCACACGGTTCTTGTCTGCCACCAGAACAGCGTCGGGCATGGCAATCGCGATGATGTCACGCAGGCCAATGCCGACGAGCTCCTGAGCCTCGCTTGCGGCATGAAGCAATGTATCCCTGCAGTCGATCGCCGTCGCCGGTCCGTGCGCCACAATCCCATCAGCGTCCGGCGTACGCTCGTACCAGACCGCCTGCCAATCGCCAAGATCGGACCACGCTCCATCATAGGGCATGACAGTGAGATTGGCGGCCCGCTCCATAACAGCGTAGTCGATCGAGATATTCTCAAGCGCATCCCAAGGCTCTGGAGCGAGACGGGTAAAGCCGAGATCGCAGGTCGCCTCGTCCATTGCCCGCCGGGTCTGCTCCAGAGTTTCTGGGGCGTGTTCCGCAAAAGCCTCCAAGACAGCGGTCGTCGAAAACAAAAAGATTCCCGCGTTCCAGAGATGCATGCCACCCGCGAGCAGCCGCTCCGCCGTGGCAAGGTCCGGCTTTTCCACGAAAGACTTGAGCCGTTGCGGTTTGGCGGTGAGCGCGTCTTCGGATGGTTCTGACAGCTCAAGCCAGCCGTAACCTGTTTCGGACCGGTCAGGGCAAATGCCAAAGGCCACCAGCTCTCCATGGTTCGCGGGAACGGTTGCCTTTATCACCGCGGCCCGGAAACTATCGGCATCGGGGATCACGTGATCGGACGGAGCCACCAACATAAGGGCGTCCGGCTCCTTGGCCTCCAGCGCCAAAGCCGCAGCGCAGATGGCTGCAGCGGTATTCTTCGGGGCTGGCTCGATCAGGATGTCGGCGGGCGCGACCTCGATCGCAGCAAGCTGTTCCACGACGATAAAACGGAAGTCTGCGCATGTGACCACTGATGGGGCTGTAAAGCCCTCGCCGCCAAATCGCCGGGCTGCACTCTGAAACAGGCTCTCCTCGCCTACGAGCTTGACGAACTGCTTCGGGTAGGATTTGCGCGACAGCGGCCACAGCCTTGTGCCGACCCCGCCGCAGAGAAGCACGGGGTGGATAGGTTTGCTCATAGGCTCAATCCCCTCATCCGCGGATGGCCGCGTAGTTTTCCAGGAACCACTGGTAGGTCTGGGCGATTCCTTCTTCCAGCCCGATCTGCGCGCGCCAGCCCATGGCGGAAAGGCGGCTCACATCCATCAGCTTGCGCGGGGCCCCGTCGGGCTTGGCCGGATCGGTCTTGATCTGTCCG
>CAYVFK010000083.1:0-7796 GCA_964450925.1 uncultured Hyphomicrobiaceae bacterium
CCTACTATCGCATCATGATCGGGCCCAAGCCTTCCCGCGACGATGCCGACGAGATGTGCCAGATGTTCAAATCGCGCGGCGTCGACTGTCTGGTGCTCTCCAGCCGGTAGTGGTCCTTGTGATTCAGACATTTGCCCGGGCGGGTGCTGCTATGGGATGCAAATGTCTGAATCGGACCACTAGAGACGCGCTGCGTGAGCGGCGTGGCGCCCTCCGCGCCTGCGGCAACTGCAATTTTCTGATATTCTAACGAAATTCAACTACGCTGCCGTCCAGTTCTGGCGTGCACGAGTGGTAGAAAATGAACGATACGACCCAGCAGCATCCACAGGGGGATGAACCGCCCCGTCAGCGCCGGCGGCGCACGAGCCTCGCGCGGCTTCTCATCGGGCCGAAGACGGAAGAAAGCCATCATTTTGGCACGCGGCTGCGCAACTATCTGTTCACCGGCCTCATCATTGTCGGCCCGATCAGCATCACGCTGTACATCGTCTGGTGGTTCGTCAATCTGATCGACGGCTGGGTCAAGCCGCTGTTGCCGAGCCTCGGCGAGATCGAGCGCAATCTCCCCTTCGACCTCCCCTTTCCTGTCTCCGCGCTGCCGGACGTTCCGGGCGTGGGGCTGATCGTCGCCATCATCGGCCTGACGCTGATCGGCGCGCTGACGGCCAACCTGTTCGGGCGCACGCTGTTCGGCTATGGCGAGTTGATGCTGGAGCGCATGCCGATCGTGCGCAACCTGTACGGCGCGCTCAAACAGATCTTCGAGACGGTGCTGTCAAAAAGCGGCAGCAGCTTCAAGAAGGTCGCCCTGATAGAATATCCGCGCAAAGGCATCCACTCGCTGGTCTTCATCTCGACTGAAACGCGCGGCGAAATCCAGACGCGCCATGGCCCCGAACAACTGATCAGCGTATTTCTGCCGACCACGCCGAACCCGACCTCGGGCTTCTTGCTGTTCGTGCCCGAAACAGACGTGCGCGTGCTGGACATGAGCGTCGAGGAAGCCGCCAAACTGATTATCTCGGCCGGCTTGGTGGTGCCGGATCACACCGAAACGCTTGCTGGCGCGGCGGAGCGCATTGAAGAAGCGGCGCGAGACGCGCGTGGAACCGATCAGCAGGAGGCTGCGGGCAAACACAGCGACGCCGCGACCGCTTGAGCGATCGCGGCGCTGCGGGACCTCTAGTCGGCAGGAATCAGAACTTCGTCGATCACGTGGATGATGCCGTTATCGGCCCGGATATCGGCCTGAACGACATTTGCGCCGTCGACCGTGACAGCCTGCGTATGCGCATCCTTGCTAACCGCGAGCATCTCGTCGCCGCCCTTCTTGATCGTCGACACGTGGATGCGGCGGCCGGGCAACATGTTGGACGCCAGTTCGCGCGGCAGCACATGATACGACAGTATCGCCGCGAGCTTGTCCTTGTTTTCCGGCTTCAGCAGATCCTCGACCGTGCCCTCGGGCAGCGCGTCGAAGGCGGCGTCGGTGGGCGCGAACACGGTCAGGTTATCGCCTTCGGCGAGAGCGCCGGCCAGCCCGGCCGCCTTGGCAGCAGCGATCAGGGTGTTAAAGCTGCCCGCATCCTCAGCGGTTTCAACGATGTTTGCCGCGTTCGCGGTAGCGGAAACGCCGATGGCCAAAGCTGCCGCAGCGCCAATCATGAGTTTACGCATGAAAACTCTCCTCTTCCTTGGTTGCCTCTGCCGTGACCGCGTAAGCCGGCCCGGCTCGATCAGTTCGATAGAGACATCAAGGGAACGTGATCGCTGCGCCCACAGATCGGTCCGGCTGGCGCAGCAGGCGATAACAAAAAATTGACCCAGATCAACGCACGGCACTGTCAAGTAACGTTGACTGCGCGGAGTGTCGAGAAGGAGCGCAGCATGAGGGAAAACGTCCGCAAGCACCTTGGCGCGCGCGTGCCGAGGTACACGAGCTATCCAACAGCGCCGCATTTCTCTACCGACATCGGCGCGGAGACGATCACTGGCTGGCTCAGCGCCATTTCGCCCGTGTCGAACCTGTCGCTCTACCTGCATGTGCCGTTCTGCGCGCGGATGTGCTGGTATTGCGGCTGCAACATGCGGCTGGTGGCCCGCTATGCGCCGGTCGCCCAATATGTCGAGCGGCTGATCGCAGAGATTCACATGCGCGCCGATGCGCTCGGCCATCGCCATACGCTCAGCCATATCCACTGGGGCGGCGGCACGCCAACAACGCTCTCGCCTGAGGATTTCGCCCGCGTCGATGCGGCGATCCGCGCGCGCTTCGATGTTGCGGATGACGCTGAAGTCGCGGTTGAGATCGACCCGCGCACGCTCGATGAGCCGACCGTGGCGGCGCTTGCGGAAATGGGCTGCAACCGCGCCAGCCTCGGCGTTCAGGAGTTCGATCCGGATGTGCAAGCGGCCATCAACCGCGTACAGCCCTTCGAGATGGTGGAGCGTGTCTGCGGCTGGCTGCGCGGCGCGGGCATCTCCGCGCTGAACTTCGACCTGATGTATGGGTTGCCGAACCAGACGCCTGAAATGCTGTCCGACACGGTCGGACAGGCGGTGACGCTCTCGCCCTCGCGTCTGGCCGTGTTCGGCTACGCGCATGTGCCGTGGATGGCGAAGAACCAGCGCAAGATCGACGAGGCCGCCCTGCCCGATGGCGAAGCACGCTTTGAGATGGCCGCGCTTGCGGGCGGCCTGCTGGAAAAGCGCGGCTACCAGGCCATCGGAATCGACCATTTCGCTTTGCCGGACGATAGCCTCGCCGTTGCCGTACGCGAAGGGCGCCTTCGCCGCAACTTTCAGGGCTACACGACCGACCAGGCCGGCGCGCTCATTGGGCTGGGAGCCAGTTCCATTTCCGCTCTGCCGCAGGGCTATGCGCAGAACATGGTGCAGACCAACGACTATCTCCGCGCGGTGGATGCGGGCGCGCTGCCCGTCGCCAAGGCGCTGGCGCTCACGCCGGAAGATGTATGGCGTCGCGCTGTGATCGAGCGATTGATGTGCGATTTCGCCGTCGATCTGGAAGCGATCGCGCTGCGCTTCGGTCTGGGCGAGGACGCCTTCGCGGCGGACTACGAGCGCCTGCGCCCCCTGGCGGAAGACGGGCTGGTGCAGATCGACGGCGCGCAGGTGCACATTACGCGGGACGGCCAGCCGCTGGCCCGCGTCATTGCAGCGGCATTCGATGTTTATCTCTCCCGCAACGAAGTTGTGAAACGCCACGCGACCGTGTGACATTGCCGCCAGCGCCGTTCGCAGGTTGAATAAGTGCTATTGCGCTTCTCATCTCCGCGCCACATATCGCGCGAGAGAGGTCATTCGCTGCGCGAGGTGTTCAGTTTGTCGATTGCGGTCCTGTCTGCCGGACGTGTTCCGTTCGGCCTGTTTTGCGTCTCCCTTCTCTGCCTGATATTCACGGCCCAGCAAGCCGAAGCACAGCGCGGCGCACCTCCGGGCGTTATCGTACAGCGCGCGGCGCACGAGAAGTTCGTTGATCGGGTCGAGGCGCTTGGCACTTTGCGCGCCTATGATTCCGTAGAGGTGACCGCCAAGGTAACCGAGACCATCACCAAAATTCATTTCAAGGATAGCCAGCGCGTCGAAGCCGGCGATCTCCTCGCCGAAATGTCCAGCGAGAACGAGCGCGCCGAACTGGCCGAGGCTGAGGCCACCATGCGCGAGGCCAAGGCCCAGCTGGATCGCGCGAAGCCGCTCGCTAAGCGCGGCGTGAGTTCGGAAGCAACGCTGGCCGAACGCCAGCGGAATTTCGAAACCGCCAGGGCGCGCGTCGCAGCCGTCAAGTCGCGGCTCAGCGACCGCCGGATCACAGCGCCTTTCGGCGGCCTGACGGGCTTGCGCCGCATCAGTGTCGGCGCGTTAGTCACGCCCGGCACGGTCATTGCCACGATTCAGAATGACAGCGTGATGAAGCTGGATTTCACGGTGCCATCCGCCTTCCTCGCCACCATTCGCCCCGGACTGAAAATCGAGGCCAAAGCCGCCGCGTATGACAGCAAGTCGTTCAAGGGGACCATCAGCGCCGTGGACAATGCCATCGACCAGGACACACGCTCGATCACTGTCCGCGCCGAGCTGCCGAACCCCGACGGCGAGTTGAAGGCCGGCATGCTGATGACGGTCGAACTGCTCAAGAACCCGCGCCGCGCCGTCGTGGCGCCGGAGCAGTCGATCCTGATGCGCGGCAACCAGAGCTTCGTGTATGTAGTCGATCCGGAGGCCGCAGAGCCAACCGTTGAGCAGCGCGAAGTGGTGATTGGCGCACGCCGTCCAGGCAAGGTGGAAATCGCTTCCGGGTTGAGCGCAGGCGAGGCCGTCATCACCCACGGTATCGTCAAGGTGCGGCCCGGCCAGAAAGTGCGGGTGAGAGCTGTGGCGCAAGGGGGGGAGCCGCTGAGCGAACTGTTGAGCGCAGACGACGGACGTCCGAAGTCTTAAGCCCCAAGTCATAGCGTCCACTTCATAGCGCCACAGCCCTGCGGCGCCAGCACCCCCTCGATCCTGACCGAGAGAGCAGCAGATGATACTGTCAGACATTTCGGTGAAGCGGCCTGTTCTTGCGGCTGTGGCCTCGCTGCTGCTTGTTGCGTTCGGCATCATCTCGTTCGATCGGCTTCCCCTGCGCCAGTATCCCGACATCGACCCGGCGGTCGTTTCCGTCGACACGACTTATCCCGGCGCATCGGCAAGCGTTGTGGAAACGCGGATCACGAAGCTCGTCGAAGACCGCGTATCGGGAATTGAGGGCATCGCCTTCATCGAATCCTCCAGCCAGGACGGGCGCTCGCGCGTCAACATCGAGTTCAAGACCGGCCGCGACGTTGATGCAGCGGCCAATGATGTGCGCGATCGCGTCTCTCGCATCCTCGACAACTTGCCGGACGAGGCCGAACCGCCGGAAATCGAGAAGGTCGATTCCAACGAAGACGTCATCGTCTGGCTGAACCTGTCCGGCGCGGGCTACTCGGTCCCAGAACTCACCGACTACGCAGAGCGCTACCTCGTTGACCGTTTCTCGATCCTCGATGGCGTAGCGCGGGTGCGTGTTGGCGGTTCGCAGAGCTACGCCATGCGAATTTGGCTGGACCGAAAGGCGCTGGCGGCGCGCGGGATCACGACGGCTGATGTCGAGGAGGCGCTGCGTAGCGGCAATGTCGAGCTTCCCGCTGGCACACTGGAATCGCGCGAGTTGCAGTTCACCGTGCGCCTTGATCGCGCTTTCTATGACGCTGAGGATTTCGCCAATCTGGTCGTGAAGCGCGGCGATGGCGGCTACCTCGTGCGGCTCAAGGATGTCGCCCGCGTCGAGCGCGGCACAACCGAGGACCGCAGCTTTTTCCGCGGTAACGGCGTGCCAATGGTCGGAATCGGCATCGTCAAGCAGTCGACCGCCAACACGATCGAGGTGGCCCGGCAGGCACAGGCCGAAGCAAAGCGGCTGAACGACACGCTGCCCGAGGGACTGGAAATCCGCGAAAGCTACGACACCAGCGTCTTCATCGAATCGGCAATCAGCGAGGTATACAAGACGCTACTGATCGCGATGGGCTGCGTGATCGCGATCATCCTGCTGTTCCTCGGCAGCTTCCGCGCCATGCTGGTGCCCGCGGTCACTGTCCCAGTATCGGTCATCGCGACCTTCACGGTGCTGTTCGCGCTCGGGTTCACGATCAATCTGCTGACCCTTCTGGCGCTGGTGCTGGCGATCGGGCTGGTCGTCGATGACGCCATCGTCGTGCTGGAAAACGTTGTGCGCCGCGTCAAGGAGTATGGCGAGACCCCGCTGGTCGCGGCCTATCGCGGCGCGCGGCAGGTTGGTTTCGCGGTTGTCGCGACCACGCTTGTGCTGATCTCGGTGTTCGTGCCGGTCGCCTTCGTGGAGGGCGATCTGGGGCGGCTGTTTACAGAGTTCGCGATCACGATGGCGGCTGCGGTTGCCTTTTCGAGCTTCGTTGCACTCACCCTTTCGCCGATGATCGCGTCTAAAGTACTTCACAACGGCGAGCAGGCGGGACTGGCGGCGCGGATCGTCGACGGCACCTTCGGGTATATTCGCAAGGCTTACGGGTTTGTTCTTCGCGGCGCTTTGCGCGGTCGCTTCCTGGTGCTGGCGCTGTTCCTCGCCGCGGTCGGGGGCACAGGCTGGCTGCTCACACAAGTCCCGCAGGAATACGCCCCGCGCGAAGATCGCGGCGCATTCTTCATCATCGTCAACGGCCCGGAAGGCGCGAGCTATGCCTATACCAAAGAATATATGGAGGAGATCGAAAAGAGGCTGATGCCCTACGCAGAGAACGGCGAGTTTCAGCGGTTGCTGGTGCGCGCGCCGCGCTCGTTCGGCAACGCAGAGGTGTTCAACAACGGCATCGTCATCGTCGTGTTGTCCGACTGGGCGCAGCGCCGCTCGGCCTGGGAGATCATGAACGAGGTGCGCGGAAAGCTGGCGGATCTGCCGGGCGTGCGCGCTTTCCCGATCATGCGCCAGGGCATCGGCGGGCGTTTGGGCAAGCCCGTGCAATTCACCATTGGCGGCGGCACATGGGACCAGCTTGCGCAGTGGCGCGATACGCTGCTCGCGGCGCTTGAGAAGGATAATCCGGGCCTCAGCGGCATCGACTACGACTACAAGGAGACCCAGCCGCAGATCCGCGCGAAGATCGACTACGACCTCGCCGCAGAACTCGGCGTGACGGTGCGCAACATCGGCACGACCCTGCAGACGATGTTCGGGTCGCGTCAGGTGACGACCTATCTCGATGACGGCGAAGAATACGACGTTATCCTCGAAGGCGAACGCGCGTTGCAGCGCACGCCGCGCAGCTTGCAAAACGTTTATGTGCGCTCGGACACCACGCAGAAGCTCATCCCGCTGACCAACTTTGTGGAATTGCGCGAGCAGGCAGGCTCGCGGTCGCTGGCGCGCTATAACCGGGTGCGCGCGATCACCATCGAGGCCAATCTGGAGGACGGCTTGTCGCTCGGCGCTGCGCTCGACCATCTGGACAAGCTGGCGCGCGAGAACCTGCCGGAATCGGTCGTGATCGACTACAAGGGCCAGTCGCTCGATTACAAGAATGCCGGCCAGTCGATCTGGTTCATCTTCGCGCTTGGCGCGGTGATCGTCTTCCTCGTGCTGGCCGCGCAGTTCGAGAGCTTCGTGCATCCGCTGGTGATCATGTTCACCGTGCCGCTGGCGATCGGCGGCGGGCTGCTGGGATTATGGCTCACCGGCGGCACGCTCAACATCTACAGCCAGATCGGCCTGATCATGCTGGTGGGGCTGGCCGCCAAGAACGGCATCCTGATCGTCGAGTTCGTCAACCAGCTGCGTGACCAGGGCAGGAGCTTCGACGACGCGCTCTACGAAGCTGCGCAGGTGCGCCTGCGTCCGATCCTGATGACGGGCATTACCACCGCCGCCGGTGCGGTGCCGCTGATCCTGTCATTCGGCGCAGGCGCAGAAACCCGTCTGACGATCGGGATCGTTGTGATCTTCGGCGTGATCGCAGCGACCTTCCTGACGCTGTTCGTCGTTCCGGTCGCCTACAGCTTGCTGGCCCGCGGCACGACGTCTCCCGAGGCGGTCGCGCGGCAGCTTGAGCAAGAGCGCGCCGCGGCCTCGCCGGCGGAGTAGGCGGCGTGGGCCTTCGCTGCCGCGACCAAATTGCCGATAGTCGGAGGTTGTCTGCTTGCTTGGTTATGCTAGCCTTTGAAATATGACCACGCCGCAACCACGCCCCGACCGCCTGGCCGCGCTGCGCCAGCGCATC
>CAYVFK010000084.1:0-7747 GCA_964450925.1 uncultured Hyphomicrobiaceae bacterium
AGCCCGAGGACGCGCCGCCCGACCTCGCCACCGGCGACGCCGACGACATCCCGCCCGCCATGCGCGCCGCGCTCGCCGAACTTGCGCTGATATAGAGCATAGTCATCCCGGACGCGGCGCAGCGCGCGAGCGTTGCGCCGCTGATCCGGGATCGGGGTGCGCCTGTCGAAAAGGATCCCGTGTCTGCGCAGCGGTACAGGGCACCGCACCGCGCGCGGGATGACGGTGAAGCGCACGGCGGTGATGGATCGGCTGAGCTAAACGGCCAGGTCTTCCATCAAGTGGATCGGCACATTGTCGATCAGCCGCGTCTCGCCGAGCCAGACGGCCGCAAAAATGCGGGCGGAATCCACCACGCGCCCCTCCAGCGGGATCAACGTGTCGTCCGTCCGCACGTCCAGATAGTCAATGCGAAAGCCCGCGCCGCGCAGCCGGTTGGCGCCCATCGCCAGCGTGCTCTCCACATCGCGCCCCGCGCCAAGGTCCTCGGCCATATCGCTCAGCACCTTGTGGAGCTGCGGCGCGGTCGCCCGGTCGGCCTCGTTGAGGTAGGCGTTGCGCGAGGACATCGCCAACCCGTCGCGCTCGCGCACGATCGGCCCGCCGATGATTTCGATCGGAAAGTTCAGGTCCTTCACCAACTGGCGGATCACCAGAAGCTGCTGATAGTCCTTCTCGCCGAAAACCGCGATATCGGGCAGGCTTTGCATAAACAGCTTGGTGACAATGGTCGTCACGCCGGCGAAGAAATGCGGGCGCGAAATGCCGCACAGGCACTGGGTCAGCTCCGCGACCTCGACGCGCGTGGCGAAATCGTTGGGGTACATCTCCAGGATCGACGGCGCGTAAACAAGATCGGTTCCTGCCTTCGCGAGCAGCCGATTGTCCCCATGCTCATCGCGCGGGTAGCTCTCGAAGTCCTCGTCCGGGCCGAACTGGGTTGGATTGACAAAGCTGGAGACGATCACACGGTCGGCGTTCTTGCGCGCGATACGAACAAGCGAGAGATGCCCGTCATGCAGCCCGCCCATCGTCGGCACCAATGCGACTTTGCGATTCTTGCGCCGCCAGCGGCGCACGGCATCGCGCAGATGGCTTACGGTGCGCACAACTGGCATCGTCACGACCGCCTACCTTTGAACTTCTGCGGGAACTCGCCGCGTACAATAGCAAGCTTTAGCAAAAACGAAAGCACGCCAAACGCGGCGAAACGCGCCACAGCGCCGGAAAGTCCTGACACCGCCGGGCTGGCGCACTAATATACCGTCATCAAACCGATTGGAGAGAGATGTCAACCAAGGACTCACCCGACAAGACCCGCCGCGCGCCCACTCCATCTGCCGAGGATACCGGCAGGCTGCCGGCGAAATCCAGCACAGATGAAATCGACGCCTTCGTGGCGCAGGTGCGCAGTATGCCAGCGACCACTGCCCGTCGCGGCCGGCTAATCTTTGCAATGGATGCAACCATGAGCCGCCAACCGACCTGGGACATGGCCCTTCAGCTTCAGGGCGAGATGTTCGAGGCGGTCGCACAAACCGGTGGGCTGGATGTGCAGCTGATGTATTTCCGGGGCTTTGACGAGTGCCGCGCCTCGAAATGGGTGTCGGACGCGCACGGGTTGAAGCATCTGATGACCGGCGTCGCCTGCCGTGGCGGCTTCACGCAGATCCGCAAAGTGCTTGCTCATGCGCGCAAGGAAGCCGAGGCGGGCGAGGTCAGCGCGCTGGTGTTCGTCGGCGACAGCATGGAGGAGGATATCGACCATCTCGCCAACACTGCTGGCGAACTCGGCCTGATGAAGGTGCCCGCGTTCATGTTTCAAGAAGGCAACAATCCAAACGCGGCGAGGGCTTTCAAAGAGATCGCGCGGCTGACGGGCGGGGCCTATTGCCGGTTCGATGCGGGCGCGGCGGATGCCTTGCGCGCGCTGCTGCGGGCCGTCGCGGTCTATGCCGCCGGCGGACGCCGCGCGCTTGAAGACCTGAGCCGCGCCGGCACGGGGCCGGGTCACCTGTTGCTTGAACAGCTGAAATCGTGACGGGCGCGCCATGCAATTTCTGATTATTGGTCTGCTTCTGCTTTTGTTGCTGCTGCTTTATGCCGGGCGGGTCGCGCGCATGAACCCGCAGGCGGGCGCACGGGCGATCAGACGCTTTGGCGGCTATGGACTGCTTGGGCTTGCGATCGGGCTGGGCCTCGCTGGGCGCATCGGAATGGCGATTCCCTTGGCGCTGACAGGCGGCTGGCTGCTGGGCTGGCGGCTTCCGTCGTTTGGCGGCGGGCAGATGGGACCGATCCCCGGCAATGCGCAGCGCTCAGGCGGGCAAGCATCGACAGTGCGCGCCGATTTCGTCGAGATGACACTCGACCACGACACGGGCGACATGGACGGTGAGGTGTTGGCCGGGCAGTTCGCCGGGCGCAGGCTGTCTGGGATGGAGACCGCCGAATTGCTCGCCCTATTGGGCGAGACGCTGTCGCAAGACGCACAAAGCGCCAAGCTCATCGAGGCGTATCTTGATCGCGTCGCGCCCGACTGGCGGGATGAGCCCGGCGCGCGTGGCAGCGAAACGAGCGACGCTGCCGCCTCAGGCCCCATGTCCATCGCCGAAGCCTATCGCATTCTGGGCCTCTGGCCAGGCGCGCAGCCCGAAGAGATCCGCCGCGCGCATCGCGAGATGATGAAAAAATTCCACCCCGATCAGGGCGGGTCGACCTATCTGGCAATGAAGATCAACGAGGCAAAGGACACGCTGCTGGCGCAGTTCTCGCAGCGGCAAGCGGGCTGACCCTTCCAAACTGGGCCATATGTCACCCTTCCCTTGTATTTCAAAGACACGCTTTTAGGTGGCCCGGCAGCGGGTTTAGCACTGCGTTTGGTTCGGCGGCGGACCACATTTTTGTCTGCGCAGCCAGCGGGGAAAGGAAACGCTAATCGGAACCTGCCAGCAGTATGACCTCAGGGTGCGAATGATGGGATGGCCGCACGCACCGGAAAGTTTTGGATCTCTTGTACCAACCCTCGACCCTTGGCATCGCCGTTGTCGGCAGCGGCATCATCGCCATCACCTACGGTCTGGCCCGGTTCGTGTTCGGGCTGTTCCTGCCGGAGATCCGCAATGACCTTGGGCTAGGCGCGACGGGCGCAGGGATCATCGGCGCGCTACCCTTCATCAGCTTCGTTGCCGGCATCCTGATCGGCCCGGCAGCATGCCAGCGGCTCGGTACCAGGCGGGCGGGCGGGTTGGCCGCGGGACTGGCGGCGGCCGGATTGTTGGCCATTGCCAATGCCCATGCGGTGGTGATGCTGGGTTTGGGCGTCGCCGTTTGCGGCATCAGCACCGGGCTGTCATCTCCAATCATGGCCGAGGCGGTACACCTGGCCGTGCCACCGGCGGTGCGCGGGCGCGTCAACGCCATTCACAATGCGGGCACCAGCATCGGTGTGGCGATGGCCATGCCCGCCATGGTCTGGCTGCTGGGCGCCTGGCGCGCGGCCTATTCGGTCTTCGCCGTGCTGGCTGCGGTGGGCGCTCTGGCGGCGCTGGTCTATCTGCCGGGCCGCGCATATCCACGCAGAGCGCCAGAAAACAACGATCCGCCGCCTGCGATAACCCGCGCCCAGTGGTGGGCCATAGCCCGCCTGAGCGCACTGGCGGGCAGCATGGGGCTGGTCAGTAGCATCTACTGGGTTTTTGCTCCCGATCTGGTGGTGCGCGCGGGAAGCCTGTCTGGGCAGGATACTGGCTGGATGTGGCTCACGATCGGGTTGGTGGGCCTCGCAGGAGGCGGGGCCGGCGACCTGCTTGACCGTCTCGGCGAGGGAAGAACCCATGCGCTGGCGCTGGCGCTCATGGCCTTGTCGCTTGTTCTGATTGCATTGGCGCCTGATATGCTCGGCTTCGCGCTGGTCTCCGCCGCAACATTCGGGGCCTCTTACATCATCCTGACCGGATTTTATCTTGTGCAGGGCGTGCGGATCATGGACGAGAGGCCTGCCGTTGGCCCGGTCCTGCCGCTCCTGGCCACAACCGTCGGACAGGCGGCCGGCTCCTCCCTGGCGGGCTGGGTTATCGACTCCGGCGGCTATACGGCTGCCTTTGCCGGGTATGCCGCCTTTGGCCTGGCCGTCGCGGTGGCGACGCGAGGCTTCGCGCACAAGTCATCAGACGGCAGCCGTCACTCAATCCGCGCCCGTTGAGCCGAACCCGCCATCGCCGCGTCGCGTCGCGGGCAACGCCGCGACAAGCCGGAGCCGCGCGTGCGTCACCGGCGCAACAATGAGCTGGGCGATGCGCATGCCGCGCTCGATCACGACATCCTCCGCGCCAAGATTGATCAGCAGCACCTGAACTTCACCGCGAAAATCCGCGTCAATCGTGCCCGGCGCGTTGAGCACGCCGATCCCATGGCGATAAGCCAGACCGGATCGCGCGCGCACCTGCGCCTCATAGCCTCGCGGGAGCGCAATGGACAGCCCGGTAGGCGTCAGCGCGCGCGCCATTGGCCGCAAGCTTAACGGCTCATCCTGGGGGACCGCGGCGTGCAGGTCGAGGCCGGCGGCATCAGCGGATTGGTATTCGGGCAGCGGTAAGCCCGCGCCATGCGGCAGTCGCTGAACAGCGACCTCAACTTCAGACGCCATGCTTCGGCCCCACCGGCAGATATGGGCGGCCCTCCAGTGCCTCTGCCACGCGCGCCATCAGCCGGCGGGCAACCTCGGCCTTGGTCATCCGCGGCCAGGCCTGCGCGCCCTCGCCGCTGATCAGCGTCACCTTGTTCTCATCGCCGCCAAACACGGCACTTTCCGGCGACACATCATTCGCAATAATCCAGTCGCACCCCTTGGCGCGGCGTTTGTCCTGCCCCTTGGCAACTGCATCGCCCGTTTCCGCCGCGAAGCCGACCAGAAGCGCGGGCCTGTCGGCGCGCGCGGCGATGGTCTTTAATATATCGGGGTTCTCGGTGAGCGTGAGCGTCGGCGTTCCCGCGGATTTCTTCAGTTTGGTTTGCGCGTTCTCAGCCACGCGCCAGTCCGCGACGGCGGCCGCGAAGATCGCCGCGTCAGCCGGCAGGGCAGTCTCCACAGCAACCAGCATCTCCTCTGCAGTTTCCACCAAGACCCGCAACACGCCAAGCGGCGCGGCCAATTCGGTCGGCCCGGAAATCAGTGTCACACAGGCGCCCAGCGCCTCCGCCGCCTCGGCGATTGCATAGCCCTGTTTGCCGGAGGATCGGTTGGCAATATAGCGCACGGGGTCGATCGGCTCATGCGTCGGCCCGGCGGTGACGAGAATGTGCCGCCCCGCCAGCGGCTGGGCTTGCGGCCCAAGCATTGCCTCGATCTTCTCGACGATCTGTTCGACCGGCGCCATCCGGCCCAGCCCGTACTCGCCACAGGCCATCGCGCCTTCGTCCGGGCCGACGAAATGGATGCTGTCCTCGGCCAATTGGGCGAGGTTCCGCTGCGTAGCCGGGTGATGCCACATGCGCACGTTCATGGCAGGCGCACAGAGCACCGGCTTGTCAGCGGCGAGCAGCACGGTCGTCGCCAGATCATCCGCCTGCCCCTGCGCCATGCGCGCCATGAGGTCTGCCGTTGCCGGCGCAACGACAATCAGATCAGCCTCGCGCGCAAGCCGGATATGACCAATTTCGGTTTCGTTCTTGAGGTCGAAGAGTTCGGTAAAGACCGGCGCTTCGGTCAGGGCGCCGACGCTCAATGGGGTAACGAATTCCGTTGCCCCGCCCGTGAGGACCGTGCGCACATGCCCCCCACGCTCTCGCACCCGGCGCATCACATCGAGCACTTTGTATGCCGCGATGCCCGCGCCAACAATAAAAAGGATGTTCCGACCCGCCATGCTGCTCATGGGATACGCCGTTTGCCGCTTATGGCTCTCTAACATAAGCATACATGGGACGTGGCGCGAGCGGCGTGGTGCGGCCCGGCCCGGCTGTTCACGGTGTTTCGCTGCAACCGGCGCGGCGCAGGGCGACCACGTTGAACGCTCCACAGCTCGTGCAGACAAGGTAACGCTCACGCCCGCGGCTGTGCGGCGGACCATATTCTCGGTCGCGCATCACCAGCGTGCTCTTGCCGCAATCTGGGCAAGCGGCCGAGTGGGGCGCGTTCCGGCAGAGTTGCTGGGCGATTGCGACCCATTCATTCAGATTGGCATTGCTGACCGCACTCATTTTTGTCTCGCCTTTTGTTGTCCGCGGCCCGTCTTGCGACGCTGCGCGCAGACCCTGCGTTCCTCCCACGGGCGCGACGATTTCGTGCGCCCGGCCTGCCGTTGCACGCAGACTTCTTTTGCCTTGGAAAAAATCAATGCCGGAATCAAGACAAAAGCGGGGTCGTTTTAGGTTTTGAAAATTAATGTGATCGCAGCGTCGCGCCGTTAACCAGCGCCGCGCCATTGTGCAATGGGAAGATGCCCTGCCTTGACGGACCGACTGGCCAGCGCCTAATCCATGAGGTTTGGCGGCAGCAACAGTGCGCCGAACCGGAACCTAACCTGACGAACGCGCGTTTATGGCGACGAACCACGAACCGATGGGCCCCCCGATGGCAGCCGACCCGCGAAACAAGCGCCGCAGCGCGCTGGGACGGTTGATTCGGTATCGGCTGCACATCCCGATGCTCCGCAGCACGCACCCGCCCGAGCACACGGCACGCGGCGTGATGATGGGGCTGATATGGGCGTTCGTCCCTCTTTTCGGCATCCAGATGGGCGGCGTGCTGCTTAGCTGGATGATCGGCAGCCGCTTCATCGGCTGGCAGTTCGCGCTGATCCCGGCAATCGCCTTCACCTGGGTGACCAACATCCTCACAATCGTACCGGTGTATTACGTCTATTACATTACCGGTCAGCTGATGCTCGGCCACTGGAGCGACATCGCGGGCTATGAGGCGTTCGCAGCGCTGTTCGCCAGCAGCGCACCGGCTGGCGCCGGGTTCTTCGAGACTGTCTGGGCCTGGATCGAGACGCTACTGACCTACTGGGGGCTGCCGATCGTGCTTGGGTCGATCCCGTGGACCATCGCCATCGCTGCGGCTGGCTACAAGTCGAGCCTCAACGTGGTGCGCGCCTATCGCCGCCGGCGGGCCGAGCGGATGGCCAAGCGGACGCGTGAAAGCGGCGATGAGGCATCGGGGTCATAACAGCTGCCCACAATCGCGGCAGATCGCATTTTATGTAATCACAATTTCATGTTTCGATTATAACGCTCAGTGGCTGCACACGCGGCTAGAGCCAACTCAAGGGGAGTGCACAAATGTTTTTACCCGCAGAATATTTCTGGCTGGAGCCAGTCCTGATCGCCTCCGGCGTCGTCTTTCTCGTCAGCCTGCTGGGCAACCTGATCGCCTTCGGCAACCGGCTGGCGAACGCGATCGTCACCGCGGTCGTTTTCGGTCTGATTTTCGGCGCGCTGTCGTTCTACGGCTACGGAGACGTGCAGATGCGCGTTCAGACCACACCGGACGCCAACGCGCCGGCGAGCGAGATGATGGACGGCGGCAACACGCAGTAACGCCGAACTGTAGGGGCGCGCGATCATGCGCGCTCCTTTCTCCAGCCGTTGCTCCAGGTCTTGACCTTGGCGCGAATTCGCCATTTATCGAAAGGGTCAGCCGGCTGGATGGCCGCCGCTCGTCCGCGCATGTGGGGCGAAATCGCTCGCAGCGGGCGCGCGGAGGAAAGTCCGGGCTCCATGGAAACACGGTGCCGGATAACGT
>CAYVFK010000085.1:0-7709 GCA_964450925.1 uncultured Hyphomicrobiaceae bacterium
CGAGGGGATCATGCCGGCCAAGCCGAACCGCCGGAGCCGTATCGAGACGCTTTGTGAGGAAAAGGGCCTGCGAATGACCGGGCAGCGCCGCGTGATCGCACGTGTGCTCTCCGACGCGACCGACCATCCTGATGTGGAGGAGGTCTACCGCCGCTCCAACGATATCGACGACCGGATTTCATTGGCCACTGTTTACCGCACGGTGAGGCTGTTTGAGGATCAGGGTATCGTGGAGCGCCACGACTTCGGCGATGGCCGCGCACGCTATGAGGAGGCCGAGGGCAGCCACCACGACCACTTGATCGACATGGACACGGGACGGGTCATCGAATTTCGCGACGATGAGATCGAGCGCATTCAAGAACGCGTCGCGCGCGAGCTGGGCTATCGCTTGGTCGGCCACCGAATGGAGCTTTACGGCGTTCCGCTGGAGCGCAAGCCCGATGAGAACGAAGGCAGCGATCACGAAGATGAGGAAGTCGATGCGTGACCCGCGCCGGCTCGCCGGAGAAGGAGCGCGCTGATGGACCGCATCCGCGCGGGCTTGCTGCTGGCGGTGTTTTTTGCGGCCACCATCGCTCTCATCCCGGCACAATGGCTGCTTTTGAAAACCGGCTCGCGCGCGGCCGAGTGGCTGCCGCACTACTACCACCGCTTCTTGTGCTGGCTTCTTGATGTGCGCGTGAGCGTCAGCGGCGAGATTTCGCGGGGGCGTCCGGTCTTGCTCATCGCCAATCACATCTCCTGGCTGGATATCATCGTGATCAGTACGGTCGCGCCGGTGCATTTCGTCGCCAAGCGGGAGGTGGCCGACTGGCCGTTCTTCGGGCTGATGGCGAAGCTCCAGCGCACCGTGTTTGTCGATCGTGAGCGGCGAACGGCCGTGCGCGAGACAGCCCACGAGATCGCAGAGCGTCTGGACGCGGGCGAGCGGATTGTGCTTTTTGCCGAAGGAACAAGCAGCGACGGCAATCAAATCTTGCCGTTCAAGAGCGCACTAATCAGCGCAGCGGCGCTGGCGGCCGAAGAAGAAGGCGAAGGCGCAGACGTGCAAACACTTGCGCTGGCCTATACGCGTTTGCACGGCTTGCCGATGGGGCGCGTGGCGCGGACGCATGTCGCCTGGTATGGAGACATGGATATGGTTCCGCATGTCTGGGGCCTGCTTCGGCAGGGGCCGCTGGATGCGCAGGTGCAAATCGGCGCGCCGCTGCGGCTGGATAACGTGCGTGATCGCAAGAAGCTGGCCGCGATTTCCGAGGCGCAGGTCCGGCGTAATTTCGCCGAACTGCTCACCGCACGGGCAGCGGCTGAATAAGCTATTGCGCGCAGGGTTCGGGCTTGCGATATGCTTGCCATCACTGGGCGCAGCAACGAACCGGCAAAAGGTGAAAATCATTGTCTGAGCGGCAGCACTCAACCGCGCACCGGAAGGTGTTCATCAAGACATTCGGCTGCCAAATGAATGTCTATGACAGCGACCGCATGGCCGAAGTTCTGGCGCCGGAGGGCTATGCGCAATGCGAGTCGATAGATGACGCGGACCTGGTGATTTTGAACACCTGCCACATCCGCGAGAAAGCCGCAGAGAAGGTTTACTCTGAACTTGGCCGGGTACGCGAAGCACGTGAGCGCCGGCGGGAGGCGGGCGCGGGCGATACGCTGATCGCGGTGGCCGGCTGCGTCGCGCAGGCTGAGGGGCAGGAAATCATCCGCCGGGCGCCCGCTGTGGATATCGTCGTTGGCGCGCAGAGCTATCACCGGCTGCCGGAGTTGCTGGGCCGGGCCGGACGCGGCGAGAAAGTCGTCGAAACCGAGTTCCCGGAGGAAGACAAGTTCGCCGAACTGCCAAAGCGCGCGGCGACCCGCCGTCCCACTGCGTTCCTGACCGTCCAGGAAGGTTGCGACAAGTTCTGCACCTTTTGTGTGGTGCCCTATACGCGCGGGGCGGAGTTCTCGCGCCCGGTGGCCGCGGTGATGGCGGAGGCGCAGCGTCTGGCCGGGTTTGGCGTCCGTGAGCTGACGCTGCTGGGTCAGAACGTCAACGCCTATCACGGCGAAGGCCCGGACGGCAGGGACTGGTCGCTGGCGCAGCTCATGCACGCACTGGCGGAAATTCCTGGCGTCGCGCGGCTGCGCTACACCACGAGCCACCCGCTGGACATGACGGATGATCTTTACGCGGCCCATCGGGATCTGCCGCAGATGATGCCCTACCTGCATCTTCCATTTCAGGCGGGCAGCGACCATATTCTGGCCAAGATGAACCGCCGCCATACAGCCGACGAATATCGTCGTGCAGTTGACAAATTGCGTAAAGCGCGCGCCGACATTGCACTCTCGACAGACATCATCGTAGGCTTTCCAGGCGAAACCGATGAGGATTTCGAGGCGACCATGCAGCTCGTCCGTGAGATCGGTTTTGCGAGCGCATTTTCGTTCAAGTACAGCAGCCGCCCGGGAACGCCCGCGGCCGATATGGCCGAGCAGATTCCGGAGGATGTGAAGCTGGCGCGGTTGCACGCCTTGCAGGCCCTGTTGGCGGAGCAGCAGCGCGCCTTCAACGCCGCCATGGCGGGGCGCACGCTGCCGGTATTGTTTGAGGCCAGCGGGCGGAAAACCGGTCAGGTTACGGGCCGTTCGCCGTATTTGCAGCCTGTCCACGTGGACGCCCCAGCTGAAGCGGTTGGCCAAATCCTGGATGTTGAGATTACCGAAGCCGGCGCAAACAGCCTGAAAGGTGTCATAAAACCGCTGTGAAACCCGATTACCGTCAACACCGCTTGGGCATTATGGGTCGGGAAATGGCGCTTCAACAGCCCCGATGGAGAGGTCACCACCGCGCATGCCGCAACAGCGCTCGCCTCTGAAGGCAAAACCGACCTTGCCGGCGCAGGATCGCTTTCAACTGCATTTCGAAGACAACAGGCTTCTGGCTGCGCTGCTTGGCGAGTTCGATTCTCACCTCGTGATGATTGAGGACAAACTGGGCATCGAAGCAGTCGCGCATGGCAATGTCGTCATGCTGGACGGTCCGACAGGCGCGTGCGAAGTGGCACGCGATGTGCTCGAAGGTCTTTATGGGCGGCTCGAAGCCGGCGGACAGGTCAATGCTGGAGATGTTGACGGCGCACTCCGCCATGCCCGAGCAGGCCGGCGGGCGAAAGAAGCTGCAAACGCTCCGTCTGAAAAGGTCCGTCAGAAGGAGCGACCGGGTGAGATTGCCACGCGCAAGCGGGTCATCACCGCACGCACGCCTGCCCAATCGGCCTACATCAAGGCGTTGCAGAACTGCGACCTGGTGTTTGGGACCGGCCCGGCGGGCACCGGCAAGACCTATCTCGCGGTCGCTTATGCCGCGGCGCTGCTGGAGCGCGGCGAGACCGAGCGGCTGATCCTGTCGCGCCCGGCTGTCGAAGCGGGCGAGCGTCTCGGCTTTTTGCCTGGCGACATGCGCGACAAGGTCGATCCTTATCTGCGCCCACTCTACGATGCACTGTATGACGTGCTGCCGCCGGAAAAAGTACAGCGCGGCATGGAGACGAACGTAATCGAGATTGCGCCGCTCGCCTTCATGCGCGGGCGAACGCTCAGCCACTCGATCGTCATTCTTGACGAAGCGCAGAACACCACCACCATGCAGATGAAGATGTTTTTGACTCGCCTTGGAGAAGGCAGCAAGATGTTTGTCACGGGAGACCCATCGCAGATTGACCTCCCGCCCGGCCAGACATCCGGCCTTGCCGAGGCAACATCGGTCCTTGATGGCGTTGAAGGCATCAACCATGTCGCCTTCACCAGTCAGGACGTGGTGCGCAGCCAACTGGCCGCCCGGATCGTCGAGGCCTACAACAAAGCCCGATAAAGACGATGAGCGACGACCCCGACCCTGGGCAAAGATCGAGTAGCGCGACGGCGACCGAGGCTGCTGAGTCTGGTCGCGTGATCGACATTCTCTTTCCGGAAGATAAGTTCGAAGATAACGAAACGCGCGTGCTCGCCGCGCGCTTGCGCATGGCCGCCGAGACGGCGCTGGATATGGCTGCAACGGGCCCTGGCGCGCTGACCTTGTTGCTGAGCGACGACGACGAGGTTCGCGTGCTCAACCGGCGGTTCCGCGGCGCTGACAAGCCCACCAACGTCCTGTCTTTTCCCGCGGAGGCAACCATGCCGGAGCCGGACGAGCCGCTATATCTGGGCGATGTAATCCTGGCGCGCGAAACGCTGGCGCGCGAAGCGGACGCACAGGGCAAGAGCTTTCTGGATCATGCGACGCATCTGGCGATCCACGGCGTGTTGCATCTGCTCGGTTACACGCATGAGGCAGAAGAAGATGCCGCGCGCATGGAGACGCTGGAGATCGCAGCGCTTGCGCGTCTCGGCCTGCCCGACCCCTACGTGGAGACAACCCTTGTATCAACCTAACTTGTTCAGTTCAGACAAACGATGAGCGAAATCTCACAAGGGCGCGTCAATAGTAACGGCGCGCACGCCGTCCAGGAAGACGACAGTTCCGGGAACGGCGCCAATTTCTTCAGCCAGTTCGCGCAGCGGCTTGGCTTTGAGGGCGAGGAAGACTTGCGCACACGACTGGAACGCGCGCTGAAAGGGGAGACCCGCGAGGCGGAGGCTTTCGATCGGCAGGAGCGGACCTGGCTGCTGAACACATTGCGCTTCGGCGGGCTGCGCGTTGAGGATGTCATGGTGCCGCGCGCCGATGTGGTTGCCGTGGACGAGAGTGCGCCGCTTGCAGACCTTATCCGGCTGTTCCGCGAGGCAGGGCATTCACGGATGCCCGTCTATCGCGAGACGCTCGACGCCCCAACAGGCATGATCCACATCAAGGACCTGCTGACCTGGATCGCGACGCAAGCGGAAGCGGCCGGGCTGCCCGCTGAAGCCGGCCAGCCAGATGCGAGCTTGCAACTGGGCACGGTAGACCTGTCACTGCCAATCAGTTCTTCCGAACTGGTACGCGAGGTGCTGTTCGTGCCGCCGTCAATGCCCGTTGTCAGCCTTCTGCTCCGCATGCAAAGCCAGCCGATCCATCTCGCAATTGTCGTCGATGAATACGGCGGCACCGATGGCCTCGTGACGATCGAGAACCTCATTGAAGAGATTGTCGGAGACATCGAGGACGAGCACGACACCAACGGCGATCTGGAAATTCGCGAAGGGAAGGACGGTCTGATCGCCTCGGCGCGCACCCCGATCGAGGATCTGGCCGAACAGCTGGGCATCGACGACCTTGTAGCGCCGGAGCACCAGGACGAGGTTGACACCCTTGGCGGGCTGGTGTTCACCCTGCTGGGCCGGGTTCCATTACGCGGTGAGCTGGTGCCGCACCCAAGCGGTATCGAATTCGAGGTGCTTGAGGCTGATGCCCGACGGATCATAAAATTGAAGATCCATCTGCATAAAGCAGAGACCGCCCGCCCGGCATCGCGCCAGGCAGAAACCGACCCCACCGACGATGGCGCCGAAAGCGGGACATAAGCCGCCCGCGTTTTCGGCGTTCGCCAGTTACACCTCGGCCAGTGGGTACGCAACGCCGGTGCCACGAATCCCGCAGTAGCCAGCAGGGTTCTTCGCCAGATACTGCTGGTGGTAGTCTTCGGCAAAATAGAACTCCGGCGCGGGCGTGACGGTCGTAGCGATTGGGCCTTGTCCACGGGCCTTCAGTGCATCGGCGTAGGCGTTACGCGATGCTTCGGCGGCCTCTTTCTGCTCAGGCGTGGTGTAGTGGACCGCCGAACGGTATTGCGTACCGACATCATTGCCCTGGCGCATAACTTGTGTCGGATCGTGGCTCTCCCAGAACACCTGCAACAGCTTGTGCAAAGAGACCTGCTTGGGATCATAGGCAACAAGCACGACCTCGTTGTGCCCGGTCATGCCAGAGCAAACCTCTTCATAGGTGGGATTGGGCGTGTAGCCATCCGCATAGCCGACGGCCGTGACATAAACGCCAGGGATCTGCCAGAACAGCCGCTCTGCACCCCAGAAGCACCCCATGCCGAAGATGATCATTTCAATCCCTTCGGGGTAAGGGCCCTTGAGCGGCTTACCGTTGACAAAATGGCGCTCGGCGGTGCGGATCGGCTCGCCGCGACCCGGCAGCGCTTCATCCGGCGCCGGCATCGTCAGCTTCTTGCGTGATGTGAACAATCCCATGATCTCTCTCGGTGAATGGTGTCTAATGCTTCTAAGGTAATTTGTGAATTGGGCCGTGGAAAGCGGCCGCTCTTCACTTTCGTGTTGACCAGCCCTGTAGCCCGGCGCAATTTGCTAACGCTTTGCTGCTGGTGATGGAGACGGGGACATGGCGCAAGCGACGGCCACTGGCGAGGTTCCGGCCTACACGCATGGGCGCGGTCTGCGCGTCATTCTGAGTGTAGGCTTCTTTCTCTTCCTGCTGTTCGTGATCAATGCGGGCGCGGGCGCAGTCTGGCTGGCGACCCACAATTTGCCCGGCACCGCAGTGGTGTTCGGGATCATGTTCGCGCTCGGGCTGGCGATCCTGCTTTACATTGGCATTTTCCTGTTCGCCGCCTCGCACACACGGCTGGAACTTGCTGAGGATGGCGCACGGATGGTCTTGCCAAACTGGCGCGGACCGATGCCGATGTTTCCTTACACCGAAATCGAAATCCCCTACAATCAGATCGCAGCGGTCGAGACGCGCGGAGAAATCTACCGTTACCTGTTGCTGCCAACACTGATGCGCAGCGTAAGCATCCTGCGCAAAGACGGCGAGCGCTTCACGCTGGGCTATATCCGCGAAGACACGACCGACCCTGCGGTCCCGTTCAATGAAGTTGCTGAGCGCATAGCCGAGCGCGCTGGTGTGAGCGTGAACAAGCGCGGCGTCGTCGATTGCGGGAACCGGTTCCGCGTGATGATCCAGGACGAACCGACCTGGGATACCGACGAGTGTATGCCGGTGGATGTGGACAAGGCCCGCAAGCGCGAAAAATGGCTGTGGATGTTGGCCTTTTCGATATTCGCGATCGCCGTGATCGGTGCGATTGGCTACCAGATCGTGGAACTTTATATTCTCACCGAGTAGCCGTTAGTTGGTGTACACGTTCAGCCGCTTGCGCCGATAACCCAGCAGATAAAGCAGCGCACCCAGCCCACCGACCACAACCCACGCCGGCAATAACAGAAGCGTGGTCATCACCGGATCCCACAGAAACGGGGCCACATGACGCTCAATGCCAGCCTGTGTCGCGTTCAGGCTCGGCGGGTGGATCGCAAACCAGTGCTCGCCGAGCGACGTGAATACGAGCGCGCCATTGTCCGCCAGCACCCGCGTGCCGTCATAGATGAGCGCAACGATGGCAAGCAGCATCAGCCACACGCCCAGCAATCTCAAAATGAGCATGCTGAAATCCCTTCATTCGCCGAATGGATGAACCACACCTTTGTGTTTAGGCCTCTGGCCGGCGAGGTTCAAGCCCGCATCACGCCGCCTATGAGCTGCTTGAAGATTTGATGCGCGCGCCTTGTGTCAAAGGACGCGTTGGGTGTATTGCAGTGCCTGCGCACTCATGATTACCGTTGTAACGGCGTCGCGGAGGGGTGGCCGAGTGGTCGAAGGCGCACGCCTGGAACGCGTGTAGGCGGGAAACCGTCTCGAGGGTTCGAATCCCTCTCCCTCCGCCAGCATCTTCGACGACACTCCGATATGGGCGCCGATCCTTGTC
>CAYVFK010000086.1:0-7656 GCA_964450925.1 uncultured Hyphomicrobiaceae bacterium
TCAGCCCAGCTTGCCGTGGCAGTGCTTGTATTTCTTGCCCGAGCCGCACGGGCACAGCGCGTTGCGCGCCACCTTGCCCCAGGTTGACGGGTCGTTCGGATCAAGCGCCACGCCGGCCGGCTTGTTGCGCATTGGCTGCGCGCGCGCACCGGCCTCGCCACGCTTGCCGCGTGCCGGCGCTCCGGCGCCTTCCAGCGCCATTTCCGGCTCCCGCTCGAACTCGTCCTCGCCCGTGAGAGGATCGAGATGGTGCGCCGTCATTTCCGGCAGTTCTGCCATCTCCAATTCCGCTTCCGATGGCGCGGTCTCCACATTGACGCGCATCAAATGCCCGGTCACCTCCTCGCGCAGGTTCGCCAGCATCGTCTCGAACATCTCGAAGCCTTCGGTCTTGTACTCGTTCAACGGATCGCGCTGGCCGAAACCGCGCAGACCGATGACCTGGCGCAGATGCTCCAGCGTCACCAGATGCTCGCGCCACATGTTGTCGAGCGTCTGCAGCAGCACCGCCTTCTCGATGTGGCGCATCATATCCGGGCCAATCTCGGCGACTTTCTTCGCCGCCGCAGAGTCTGCCTCCCTGATCAGCCGCTCGCGGATTTCCTCTTCGGCGATACCCTCTTCCGCGGCCCAATCGGGCACCGGCAGGTCGAGCCCGAAAATGCGCTGCACCTCGTCTTTCAGCCCGTCCACATCCCACTGCTCGGCATAGGCTTTTTCGGGAATGTGCTTGGCGACCAGATCATCGATGACCTGATGGCGCATATCGCGCGCCGTCTCGCTCAGATCGTCTTCCTGCATCAGTTCGATACGCTGCTCGAAGACGACCTTGCGCTGGTCGTTCATCACGTCGTCGTATTTGAGGATGTTCTTGCGGGCGTCGAAGTTCCGCGCCTCGACCTTGGACTGCGCGCGCTCCAGCGCCTTGTTGATCCACGGGTGGACGATCGCTTCGCCCTCTTCCAGGCCGAGCTTGCGCAACATTCCGTCCATCCGGTCGGAGCCAAAGATGCGCATGAGGTCATCTTCCAGCGAAAGGTAGAACTTTGACGCGCCGGGGTCGCCTTGACGCCCGGAACGGCCACGAAGCTGGTTATCGATGCGCCGCGATTCATGTCGCTCCGTGCCAATCACGTAGAGGCCGCCCGCCTCCAACGCCTGCTGCTTCTTCGCTTCGATGTCGGCCGCGATCTTCTCTCGCTGCGTGGCGATCTGGGCCTCGCTTGGCTCCTTACCCTTCTCGTGCTGTTCGTTGAGCCACATCTGAACGCGCATGTTCAGGTTGCCACCAAGCTGGATGTCGGTGCCGCGGCCAGCCATATTGGTGGCGATGGTGACAGCGCCGGGCACGCCGGCCTGGGCTATGATGAAAGCTTCCTGCTCGTGGTAGCGCGCGTTTAGCACCTGGTGGGCAATTTTCAGCTTTTTCAGCCGCTCGGCGAACATCTCCGACTTGCCGATCGAGGTGGTGCCAACCAGTATCGGCTGCCCGCGCTTGCGACAGTCCTTGATGTCCTCGATAATCGAGTCAATCTTCTCCTCGAACGTCCGGTAAACCTCGTCGTGGTGGTCGATGCGGACCATTGGCTTGTTGGTCGGCACTTCGGTCACGCCAAGCCCGTAGATATCGCCAAACTCCGCCGCCTCGGTGACGGCCGTCCCGGTCATACCCGCGAGCTTGTCATACAGGCGGAAATAGTTCTGGAAGGTGATCGAGGCGAGCGTCACGTTCTCCGGCTGGATCTTTACGCCTTCCTTGGCTTCCAGCGCCTGATGCAGCCCTTCGGAATAGCGCCGCCCTTCCATCATGCGGCCGGTGAACTCGTCAATAATCACGACCTGGCCATTCTTAACGATGTAGTCGCGGTCGCGCTGGAACAGCGTGTGAGCCTTGAGCGCCTGGTTGACATGGTGGACGAGCGTGACGTTCTCGACATCATACATCGAGCCGTCTTCCTTGATGAGCCCCTCTTTCTTCAGCAGCTCTTCGACATGCTCGTTGCCCTGTTCGGTCAACGTGACCTGGCGCATCTTCTCGTCAAGCTCGTAATCGGCCTCTTCGAGTTGCGGGATAACCGCGTCCACGGCGGTGTAAAGCTCGGTACGGTCCTCCACCGGACCAGAAATAATCAGCGGTGTGCGCGCCTCGTCGATCAGGATGGAGTCCACCTCGTCCACGATGGCGTAGTAATGCCCGGCCAACTCCCACGGGCGGCCGCCGAACTGGACCATCTCCGCGGTGGTATACTTCATGTTATCGCGCAGATAGTCGAAGCCGAACTCATTGTTGGTGCCGTAGGTCACATCGCAGGAATAGGCCTGCATCCGCTGCTCGTCATTCATGTCGTGCGTGATGCAGCCGACACTCAGGCCGAGAAATTCATAGATCTCGCCCATCCAGCCTGCGTCGCGGCTGGCGAGGTAGTCGTTGACCGTTACGACATGGACGCCGCGCCCGGTGAGCGCATTGAGGTAAACCGGAAGCGTTGCAACGAGCGTCTTGCCCTCGCCCGTCTTCATCTCTGCGATGTCGCCTTCGTGCAGCACCATCCCGCCAATCAACTGCATGTCGAAATGGCGCTGGCCCAGCGTGCGCTTGGCGGCCTCGCGCACCGTCGCGAAGGCAGGCTCCAGCAGGTCGTCCAGCTTTGCGCCATTCGCCAGTTGCTCGCGGAACGCATCAGTGCGCGCGCGCAGCTCGTCGTCGGAAAGCTTTTCCAGTTCCGGCTCCAGCGCGTTGATCGCCTCAACTCGCGGTCCATACGTCTTCAGTTTGCGATCATTTGCGGTCCCGAAAAATTTCCCGACGATCGCATTCAACGAAACCATAATTTCTAAGCCTTCCTCGTTAACGGCTTCCAGCAACCGTACCATCCCGGCTTTTAGGTTGAGCCGGACACAATGAACACCGCGTGGTTCAGATCGCTGAACAGTATGATAGCCGCGCCGCCTCGCGCTTGCACGCTGCCATATCGCATATCTCGCGGTCATTTGACAGGTGCGCGGCCGCGCCGCAGTCCAAACTTCGAAATAAGAGGGGCGTCCGCGCCTGTCAACGCGCGCACGCCCGCTGACGGAAAAGGCGCTTTCACCGGCTTTGCATACCGCGGGGGAAACCGCTACAACGGCGCAGTGATAAGCAACGCCATCGCGCGAGACGCGGCTTCAGATTGGCCAGGAAGCTTGAAATTTTATACCGGCCCGCCCAGCTCGGGACCAATTCAGCTAAGAAAACCCTGCAAACTAGAGTGCGCCAAACCAAAACCCGTTAAACCGAGGTGATTTCCGTGACTATTCGTCCCCTGACCGTCGTCTCCTGCGTGGCGGTTGCCGCTATGATGTCCATCGCAACACTCGCCCCCCCTGGGTTCGCCCAGGAGCAGGAAAACCAACCAGACGAGGTCGTCGCCCGCGTCGACGGCACCCCGATCACGCGCAATCAGCTCGATCTCGCGGAGGACGAGTTGGGGCCAGACCTCGCCCAGCTGCCTGCCGCGACCCGCGACGCAGTCGTGCTGCAATATGTTGTGGAACTGACGCTGCTGGCCGGCGCCGCGCGCGAGGCCGGGCTTGATCAAACCGATCAATACAAACGCCTGTCGCGGTACTATGAGCTGCGTGCGCTGCGCGATGTGTTTTTCCAGGAGGAAATTCGCGCCAACGTGACAGACGAGGCCGCCCAGCAGCTTTACGACGAGCGCATCGGAAACGCTGAGCCGGAGGCGGAGGTGCGCGCGCGGCACATCCTTGTTGAGACCGAGGACGCGGCCAAGGCGGTCATCGAGCAGTTGAATGACGGCGCCGCCTTCGCGGAATTGGCGCAACAGGAATCGACCGGTCCGAGCGCGGCTAATGGGGGCGATCTTGGCTTTTTCTCCAAAGAGCAGATGGTAGCGCCCTTTGCGGAGGCCGCTTTCGCGCTGGAACCGGGCTCGGTCTCCGAGCCGGTCCAGACCCAGTTTGGCTGGCACGTGATCAAAGTCGAGGAAAAACGCGACCGCGAAGCGCCGAAATTCGCCGACATCAAGGAGCAGTTGAAGTCCACGCTGATCCGTGAACAGCTGCAGCAGCGGATGAGCGACCTGCGCGGCGCAGCCAGTGTGGAGATTCTCGATGAGAGCCTCCAGCAGGATCCTCAGGAGGGCGGCGACGTACAATGACGAAGCCGTCGCCTTTTGCGCCAGCGTCCACGCCTGACTTGCCTGCGATCGACGGTGTGGCGCTCGCTGCCGCTGAGGCCGGCATACGTTACAAGGGCCGCAAGGATCTGCTGTTGGTGCGCTTTCCTGAGGGTGCGGAGGTCGGCGGCGCGCTGACCACCTCGCGCGCGCCCTCGCCGGCGGTCAACTGGTGCCGCAGCCTGCTGGACAGCGGCCGCCGCGCGCAGGCGCTGGTCGTCAACTCGGGCAACGCCAACGCCTTCACCGGCCAGCGTGGCGTCGATGCGGTCCACCTGACCGCGCAGATCGCTGCGGAAATCGGCGGCTGCACCCCAGAGAACGTGTTTCTGGCGTCGACCGGCGTGATCGGCGAGCCGCTGGAGGTCTCCGGTTTTGCTGATGCGCTGCGCGCGCTGGGCGATGCCGTGCACCCAGACGCATGGGAGGACGCCGCCCGCGCGATCATGACCACCGACACCTTCGCGAAGCTGGCGACACGCAGCGTCGAGATCGACGGCATCGCGGTCACGATCAATGGGATCGCCAAAGGCTCCGGCATGATCGCGCCGAACATGGCGACGATGCTCGCCTTCCTGTTCACCGATGCCCCGCTGCCAAGCAACGTGCTGCAAACGCTGTGCAGGGAAACGGTCGCACAGAGTTTCAACCGCATCACCGTCGATAGCGACACCTCCACCAGCGACACGGTTCTCCTGTTCGCCACCGGAGCAAAAGCCAAGCGCGGCGCGCCAGAGATTGCCGATCCTCATGACCCGCGCCTGGAAGACTTCCGGCTTGCGCTCGATGAACTCACGCTCGACCTCGCGCATCAGGTGGTCAAGGACGGCGAGGGGCTGACCAAATTCGTGACCATCCGCGTGGACGGCGCGCAGACCGACGCGGACGCACAAGCAATCGCCTTTTCTATCGCCAACTCGCCGCTGGTGAAAACCGCGCTCGCCGGCGAGGACCCGAATTGGGGGCGGATCGTGATGGCCGTTGGCAAGGCCGGCGTGGAGATCGACCCGGGCGAACTGGCGATCTGGTTCGGCGAAATCCCAATTGCCGCGGGCGGCGCGGTCCACCCGGATTACCAGGAGACGGAAGCGGCGGAGTACATGAAGCGCGACGAGTTGTTGATACGGGTCTATGCGGGCTTGAGCGGTCCCGGCGCGGCGACCGTGTGGACCACCGACCTGACCCACGGCTATATCGACATCAACGCTGATTATCGCAGTTGAGCAGGCGCAGTGACGACCGCCCCGGCCAACCCGATCATCCTCGTCGTCGCCTGCGCGCTCATCGACGCGGACAACCGCGTTTTACTCGCCCAGCGCCCGGAGGGCCGGAAACTGGCGGGGCTATGGGAGTTTCCCGGCGGCAAGGTGGAGCCGGGCGAAACGCCGGAAGCCGCGCTGATCCGCGAGCTAGAGGAGGAACTGGCAATCTCTGTCCCGCTGCCCTGCCTCGCCCCGCTGACCTTCGCCAGCCACACTTATGATGAGTTCCACCTGTTGATGCCGCTTTATATCTGCCGCAAGTGGGAGGGCGAGCTTGCTTGCCGCGAACATGCCGCGCTGAAATGGGTGCGCGCCGCGCGGCTGCGCGATTATCCCATGCCCGCGGCGGATTTGCCGCTGATCCCGATCCTCCAGGATTGGCTATAAA
The DNA here is from genome assembly GCA_964450925.1 of uncultured Hyphomicrobiaceae bacterium. Lineage (GTDB taxonomy): Bacteria > Pseudomonadota > Alphaproteobacteria > Rhizobiales > Rhodomicrobiaceae > Dichotomicrobium. The sequence goes on from CAYVFK010000086.1 coordinate 5,829, forward strand.
GTGGCACACGCAATCGAACGGGGCGCGCAATGAGCGAACCGGATCTGCCCGATTTCTATAGCGACCTCAATGGGACCCTGCGCGCGGCGTGGTCGCTGCTGGGGCGCGGCGCGAAGGACCGCAAGGCCCCGGCGCATACGCCCGTGCTCGCCACGATGAGCGCTGGCCGCCCGCAGGTGCGCACGGTGGTTCTGCGCGGCTGCGACCGGGAGGCGCGGTGCCTGCGCTTTCACACCGACCAGCGCTCTGGCAAGGTCGCGGAGATCGAAGCCCAGCCGGCTGGCGCGGTGCATGTCTATGATCCGAAGCAAAAAATCCAGCTCCGGCTCGACTGCCAACTGAGCGTCCACATCGGCGATGATCTGGCGCGCGAGGCGTGGGCCGCCACGCGCGATTTCAGCCGCATCTGCTATCAGGTGATGCAGGGGCCGGGCCAAGCGGTCAGCGATCCACGCGAAGTCCCCTTCTCGTCGGATGACAGCAACGAGGGCTGGGAAAATTTCGCCGTCATCTCCGCGCTGGTGACGCGTATTGAATGGCTCTATCTCGCCCATCAGGGCCACCGCCGCGCCGAGTTCGTCTGGCTCGATGGAGACTGGCAAGCCCGTTGGCTCGTCCCTTAACGCTTCGGCGGTCTGTCGTCCCGTGCGCGGCGCGGCACAGCGTGATGCGGCGCAGACACGGGACCTCGCGAACCGAAGGCGATCCCGGATCAGCGCGGCACCACTTCGCGCTGCAGCGCATCCGGGATGACGGTCTACAACCGGCTCGGAAACCGCTTCAATACAAATACCGCCGTCGGATACCCCGACCGGTAATAAGCTGCGACAACAGTACCGAAGACGACGTCACCAGAAAGCTCATGATCAGCAGCCCAAGCACGTTCGCCGGCCCGCCAGCCATGCCGTCGAACACGAAATCGCGCGTCCCGATAAATGACGTGTATAGATCGATTGCGAAGCACAAAACCCACGCGACCTTCAACAGCAACGAGATCGCGTTGTTCGACTCCGGCCCGCTCCAGATCAACCGCGTGGCGATCATGAAGCCGACAATGGTGATCGCCGCGATCCCAGCGAAAACGAAGCGCATCGGGTCGCTCGGACCCGCCATGAGATCGTAAAACTCGGCAATGCCGTAAAAGCTCGTGTAGCCGTCCCAAAAAGCGCCGAGGGCGACGACGACGATAAGCGCACGCATGATCTACCCTGTCCTCACCTCAGCACAATCTGGATAGCCGCCAGCGCCGCGCCCAACAGAAACATCCCGGCCGCCAAGATTTGCGTGGCGTTTTCGCTCAGAAAGCCACGAACGGGCCGGTCCGGCTCCGCACCACGACGTCGAGAACCGCGCCCGCGCAGATACGCTAGGAACCCCCGGCGCTCAGCCTGCGCAAACACCACCGCCTCGGCGATCAGCCGCTCGCGTGCCAGTCCGGTATCCGCCTCCAAGCCGTCCAGCGCCGCCTGCACAGTGTCCTCACGCAGCGCATCGAACAGCAACGCAGCCTCCGCCTCGCGCGCATCATCCTCCGGCGTCCACGCCATCAACCGCCCTTTCAACGCTTTGGATGCAAGTTAACCATATTTTAAGCAAATGCCCCGGATGCGCCGCGATGATGGTTAACACCGCAGCCGCTTGACCTTCTAGCTACTGGAAGCACCACTCTCGGCGACACGATGACTGAAAGGGGAGTGAACCATGCGCCTTCTCGCCGCCGCGATATTTCTGATGTCCTCGGCCGTGATGCCGCTGCCGTCCGCCCATGCCGCCGATGAAGCGACGCGCGCCCAGAGCCTTCCAGTCGTGGAAATGACAAAACACCCGC
>CAYVFK010000087.1:0-7607 GCA_964450925.1 uncultured Hyphomicrobiaceae bacterium
GCGCCGCGACGGAGTCCACCACCAGCACGTCAAGTGCGCCGGAGCGCACCAGCGTGTCGGTGATCTCCAGCGCCTGCTCCCCGGTGTCGGGTTGCGAGATCAGCAGATCGTCAAGCGCCACGCCGAGCTTGCGCGCATAGACCGGATCGAGCGCGTGCTCCGCGTCGACAAAGCCGCACACCCCGCCGAGCTTCTGCGCTTCGGCCACGACATGTAGCGCCAGCGTGGTCTTGCCCGAGGATTCCGGGCCGAAAATCTCGATCACACGCCCACGCGGCAGCCCGCCGACTCCGAGCGCAATATCCAGCCCCAGCGAGCCGGTCGGCACCGTCTCGACCTCAACGACCTGCTCGTTCTTGCCGAGCCGCATGATCGAGCCCTTGCCATAGCTGCGCTCGATCTGGCTGAGCGCGGCGTCCAGCGCCTTCTGCTTGTCCATGTCCCGTTCTTTGACCATTAAACGGCTCTCCCAATAGCCCAATTTCACGCGGCTATGACAATCCGGGAACCACCCGCGTCTCGTCTCACCGATTTATTCCACATCACGCAAGGCGCGGCAACAATGGCGTCTTTTTCACGAATCACGTAAAATGTTTAGCCGCAGCATTTGTTCAACCCTTATCCGCACCTCATCCGGTGCGCCCGAGGCGTCAACCCATGTCCAGGCGATATCTCCCGGATCAAAGCCCAACTGCTTGCGCACTACCGCCGCACCTGCATCTGAGGGATCAGCCTCGCGCGATTCGACCCGCTGGACCAACGTCTGCTCCGCTGCAGCCAGCCATATGCCCACAAATTCTGCGCCTGTCTCTTCCGCGATGGCACGCGCTTCCTCGCGCTCGAACGGCTGGGCATGCACCGCATCCAGGATGACGCTGTGCCCAGCGCGCAAGGCAGCGCGGGCCTTCTTGGTCAACGTGCGATAGACCGTGCGCGTTACCTGAGCGGAATATGCGCTCTCGGCTAGCCGCTGCGTTTCGCTGACGCCGAACAGCCGCTTGCGCTCAACATCACTGCGCAGGATCACTGCGCCAGGCGCTGCGCCGATTTCAGGGGCAAGACCGCGCGCCAAGGTCGACTTGCCCGTCCCGGACAGTCCACCGATGGCGATCAGCGCCGGCTTGACCCGATCTATGAACCGCTGCGCCAGCGCGAAATACTGCCGCGCCTCATCGCTCTGCCCCTGATAGACCGCGGCCTTGGCCCGGATGCCCGCGCGCGTCGATAGATATATCGGCAGCCCCGCCAGCCCCTCAAGGTTGCGCATGTCAGCATCGCCGGAAAGATAGGCGTTCAGCACAGTATTTGCGCCCTGCAGCGCGTCACGTGCGATCAGGTCCATGACCAGGAACGCCAGGTCGTCCAGCACATCCACCGTGGCGATTGCATCATCAAACTCGACGGCGTCGAAAAGCACGGGATGCGCATCAATCTGCACCACATTGCGCAGATGCAGATCGCCGTGGCAATGGCGGACAAAGCCAGAACGCGTGCGCTGCTCCAAAAGCGGCGCGAGCGCCGACAGCCGTGCATGCAACGCCGTGCGCAGCGCGCGCGCTTCGTGGGGCGCAAAAACATCCGGATATTTCGCGAACGCCGCGTCATTCTGCGCGATCAGTTCGGCGAGCGCCGTGACCGGCCTGCCCGGTTCGATGCGCCGCGCTGCCTCCTGATGAAAGGTGTGGACCGCGCGCGCGAGTTCAGCATAGTCTTCCGATCCGAGTCGGCCGGCGGCTGCCATCTCGGAGTAAAGCGCGCCTTCGGGGAAGCGGAGCATCTTGACGGCCCACTCGACCACCTCGCCGCTGCCGCCAATTTCCAGGCCGCGCGCCGTGTCGTAGGTGATCGGGATCACCCCGAGATAGAGGTCTGGCGCGGTGCGACGGTTCAGTTGCACCTCGTTGATACAGGCGCGGCGGCGCGCTTGCGCCGTGGAATAGTCGAGAAAAGGAAAGACCACCGGCTTCTTGATCTTGTACGCAATATCACCGGCGAGGAAAATCAGCGAGATATGGGTCTCGATGCGGTCGACCGTTTCTGGCTGCTGCTCATGCGCGTCCGGCGCGCTCATGAACGCCGTGATCTCATCCCAGGTTGGAAGCTCGTGTTTGCTGCGATACAAGGTCATTCGCGACGGGGCCTTTTGGATGTTCAAGGATAGCGTGATCAACCGCGCGGGTGATGGTTTAGCCAGCGGGCGGGCTTGTAACGCAACCGCGCGCTTACCTTTTGCGCAGGATCGACCCTACAGCAGATGCCGCCATTATTGAATGATGCCGCGCGGAGCAGGCTCGCCGATCGGCTGCGCGCAGAGATCGCGGGCGACGTGCTGTTTGCGCCGTTCGATCGCGGACGATACGCCACCGACGCCTCAATCTATCAGGTGTTCCCTATTGGCGTGGTCGCGCCGCGGACCGAACGCGATCTGTTTGCGATCGTCGCGATTGCAGCGGAAGAACACGTCGCTGTAACCGTGCGCGGCGCAGGTACCGCAACGGCCGGTCAGACGGTCGGAGAAGGGTTGGTCATCGATTGCTCGAAATATCTGAATAAATTGCTGTTTCACGATCTCGGTGCGATGACCTGCGCCGTGCAGCCGGGCATCACGCTTGAAATGCTCAACCGCCAGCTCGCGACCGAGGGCGTCTGGTTTCCTGTCGATATCGCGAACGCAAGCAGCGCTACAATCGGGGGGATGGCCGCAATCGGCGCAAGCGGTGCGCGCGCGCTGCGCTACGGCGGAATGCGCGAGAACGTCCTAGCCATTGACGCAATCCTCGCGGACGGCGCCCAGGCCGTATTCGCCGCGCTGCCTGAGGATTTCCCAGACCCCGAAGCCCCAGGCACCTTCGATGACGTGCTGCTCACGCTGTTGGAAATGGGCGAGCAGCATGAAGAAATGATCCGGCGCGTGTTTCCTGCGCTGCCCAGCCGCACGGCGGGCTACAATCTTGACGCGCTGTTGCCCGACCGCCAACCGCATAACATGGCGGAGCTGCTCGTCGGCTCTGAAGGAACGCTCGCGCTGTCAAAGCGGATCGAGTTGAAGCTGGCGCCGCTGCCGAAGAACCGCGTGCTCGGCGTGTGTCATTTCCCTGATTTGCGCGCGGCGATGGAAGCGGCGGCCGACCTGGTCAGGCTGGAGCCGACGGTCATCGAACTGCTCGATCACGCGCACCTGGAGACAGCCGCCAGCGATGCGCGCCTCGCCTCGATGCTGCGGCGCTTCATCCGCGGCGAGCCCGGCGCGATCCTGCTGGTGGAGTTCATCGGCGATGTGCGCATCGACAATATCCGCAAGCTCAAGGATCTGGACGAGCTGATGGCCGAACTGGGCCACCGCCATGCCGTCGTCGAGGCCGTGGGGACTGAGGTGCAAAGCGCGATCTGGCATGTGCGCGAACGCGCGCTCAGCCTGGCGATGGCGCGGATCGGCGCGCGCCAGCCGGTCTCCTTCATCGGCGATTGCGCCGTGCCGCTTGACCATCTGGCTGACTATGCCGAAGACCTGAGCGCGCTGCTGGCGCATCGCGGTATCGAGACGAGCCTCTCTGGTCACATCGGCGCGGGCTGTCTACACCTGCGCCCGATGCTGAATTTGAAGCTCGCTGCGGACGTCAAGGCCATGCGCCGACTGGCAGACGAGACTTTCGCGCTGGTGCGCCGCTATGGCGGAACGCATTCGGCGACCCATGGCGACGGGCTAGCGCGCGCGGAGTTCCATACGGCCATGTTCGGGCGCAAGGCCGCGCGTGTGTTCCGCGAAATCAAGGCGCTTTTCGACCCGGACGGGCGGCTCAATCCCGGCAAGATCACCGGCGCGCCGCGAATGGATGACCGGATGCTGTTTCGATACCGCCCAGATTATCGCGTGCCGCCGGTGGACACCGCGCTTGATTGGTCCGGCGGCCTGCAGACGGCAGTCGAGGCGTGCGACGGCAACGGCGCCTGCCGGAAGATGGAGGGCGGTACCATGTGCCCGTCCTACCGCGTGACCCGCAACGAGCGCGACAGTCCACGTGGGCGCGCCAACAGCTTGCGTCTGGCGATTTCCGGCCAGCTTGGCGCGGATGCACTGAGCGCGCCGGAAATGGCGGAGACGATGAAGCTCTGCGTGTCATGCAAGGCGTGCAAGAGCGAGTGCCCGGCCAGCATCGATATCGCTAAAATGAAAATCGAAGTGCTCAGCGCCACACGAGAACGCCGCGGGCTGCCGCTTCGCGAGTGGCTGACCGCCTATCTGCCGCGCTATGCGCCTTATGCTCGTCACCTGTGGTGGGCGCTGAATGCGCGGGATTTCGTGCCCGCGCTCGCCACGCTGTCGGACATGGCGCTGGGCGTTTCGGCGCACAGGCGTCTGCCCCAGTGGAGCGCGCGCCCGTTCCTCGCCCATGAGTCGGCGGGGCCGGAAGACGGGCCAGAAGTCGCGCTATTCGCCGACACCTTTAACACCTGGTTCGAGCCGGGAAACCTGCGCGCGGCCGTCGAGGTGCTAAGCGCGGCGGGGCGGCGCGTGCATATCCTGCGCTCGGGCGACAAGCGACCGCTGTGCTGCGGGCGAACCTTTCTGGCCAGCGGGCTGGTCGATGAGGCGCGGGCCGAGGCGCGGCGCACGGTGCAGACGGCAGCGCGCTTCATTGAGCGCGGCGTGCCCGTGATCGGGCTGGAGCCGGCCTGTCTGCTCACCTTCCGCGACGAATACCGCGATATGGGCCTAGGCGACCCGGCGCGCCGGTTGAGCGAGAATGCGTGGCTGCTCGAAGAATACATTGCCCGCGAGATGGATGCCAGGCGCTGGGCGCTACCTGTCAGCCCGATCGAGGCCAAGGCGCTGATCCACGGACACTGCCATCAGAAGGCGCTCGGCGGCATGGAGGCGACACATACCGCGTTGTCGCAAGTGCCAGGATTGGAGGCGCGAGAGATCGATTCGGGCTGCTGCGGCATGGCTGGCGCCTTCGGCTACTGCGCGGAAAACCTCGATGTGTCCATCGACATGGCCGAACTCGCGCTGTTCCCGGCGATCCGCCAAAGCGGGCGCGACGCGCTGCTCATCGCCGGCGGTTTCTCCTGCCGCAACCAGATCGCCGACGGGCTGGGGCGCAGCGTGCATCACCCTGCGATCATCCTCAATCTGGCGCGCTCGGCAGGTGGTGCGCACGCGAAGCCGCAAACGCCTGCGCGGCGCGGCCCGCTGCGCCGCAACCGGATGCTTGACTATTTCCGCCCGGACGGACCCAATACATCAGCGCCGGGAAGCGCGGGCGACACGGGGGCAGCACGAGCATGATCACGATCTATGGCCGAGCCAACTCCTCGAATGTGCGCAAGGTTCTCTGGCTCGCTGACGAGCTGGGGCTTGAGATCGACCGGCGCGACTATGGCCGGGGCTACGCACCGGTGGACACGCCAGAATTCAAGGCGTTGAACCCGAACGCCAAGGTGCCGGTCATGGACGACGACGGCTTCATCCTTTGGGAGAGCCACGCGATCCTGCGCTATCTGGCCGGGAAGCACGGTCCCGACTGGTACCCGGCAGACCTGCGCACGCGCGCAATCGCCGATCAGTGGATGGATTGGATCGGCACCGAACTTCATGAGCCGGTGCGCCGCATTTTCTTTGCTCTGCATGTCCAGCCCGGCTCGGACACAGAAGGTGTTGCCCAAGGCGAACAAGCCAGCGCGCAGGCGTGCGCCATACTCGATGCGCATTTGCAAAAAACCGGCGCTTTCGTCGCGGGCGCACAGCCGACCATCGCGGATTGCGCAATCGGCATGATGGTGCATCGCTGGTACTATTTCGATATCCCGCGGCCCGCCCTGCCCGCGCTTGAGGCCTATTACGAACGGCTCCAGCAGCGGCCGGCCTTTCAAGGTCGGATTGTTGACGCCGGCGTATAAAACGTCGCGGCAAGCAATGCACCGCGCGCAGGAGACGTCACTGCATTAATCAGCGCATTCGCTCCGCGTAAGGCTCACATGCCGGCCAACCGCCGCAGCCGCGCCCAGTCTTCCGCGTCGAGGGGAATACCGAGCGCCCGCGCCCGCCGCCGCGCCGCGTAGCGCCGCTCCCCCGGCAGACGCTCCACGCCCGCGTCGCGCAGTTGCGCGATCAGTTCCTCGATCCGCTCGGCGAGTGGCCTCACCGCGGCCAGATGCGGGTCAATCAGCAGGATAAACTGGCCGGTGTGCGGAATAACAGCGCCGGGGTGCTCGCTCCAGTCCACCTCGAAGGAAAATTTGCCGCCGGTGAGCGCGGCGGCCATGATCTCGACCATCATGGCGATCGACGCGCCTTTGTAGCCGCCGAAGGGCAAGAGCGCGCCGCCATTGAGAACTGCATTCGGGTCGGTGGTTGGTTGTCCCTGCGCGTCGACGCCCGTTCCCGGCGGGAGTGACGTGCCCCGGCGTGCTGCGATCTGCACGTCGCCGTTGGCCATCGCGCTGGCAGCCTGATCGAACACGAGCGGGTCCGCATCAGCGCGGGGCGCGGCGAAAGCAAGCGGATTGGTGCCGCAGACCGGCCGGTTTCCACCAAAGGGCACGACGCAAGCCATGCTGTTGACCATCGACATCGCCACGAAGCCTTCGCGCGCAAACGGCTCAATGTCCGGCCAGAGCGCGCCAAAATGCTGGGAATTATGGATGGCGAGGATCGCGACGCCGGTCTCACGCGCCTTGGCGATCAGCAGGGCGCGGGCCGCGTGCGTGGCTACCAGCGTAAAGCCGTTGCATGCATCAGCACGGATAAAACTCGGCGCGACATCCGTGACGATCGGCTCAGCGTGCCCGTCCACCCAGCCGGATTTGAGCGTCGAGATATAGCCGTCCACGCGGAAGATGCCGTGGCTCGCCGCGCCGTCACGCTCGGCTGTCGCCATGTTCTCCGCGATTAACCCGGCGACATGATCGCTGCAGCCATGCGCGGCGAAGATGCGGCGCAGCAGTTCGCGCAGGCCGTCAAATGAAACATGGATGGTTTCCGGCATGGTGCCATTCACCTCACTTGGAAGCCGTGGGCAAACGGGTCGCGGTCGTCGATGAAAATTGTGTTGAAGCCGGTCTGGCGCGCCCAGCCGCCTATGGATGGGATGATGGCCTCACGCCCGCCGACGGTCGTGGCTGCCTCCACGCGGCCATGGAACAGCGAGCCGATGATGCTTTCATGCACGAATTCGTCGCCGGGCCTGAGCCTGCCGCGCGCGGCCCATCGCGCCATGCGCGCCGAGGTGCCGGTCCCGCAGGGCGAGCGGTCGATGGCGCGGTCCCCGTAGAAAACGGCGTTGCGCGCGGACGCGCCTGCCACGGTCGGCGCGCCGGTCCACAGCACATGGGTCAGCCCGCGGATGTCGGGGGTCTCCGGGTGGATGAAATCATGCGCGGCGTTGAGCCGCTCGCGCAGGATCGGGCTCCAGCGGATGAGGTCTGCGGCGGTGACGTCGGCGATATCGGCGAAGGCCGCCTGCGGCTCGACGATCGCGTAGAAATTGCCGCCATAAGCCACATCCACGGTGAGCACGCCCAATCCTGGCACCGAGACCTCCAGCGCTTCCGCGAAGAGGAACGACGGCACGTTGGTGATCCGCACCTCGTCCACCCACGGCCCG
>CAYVFK010000088.1:0-7526 GCA_964450925.1 uncultured Hyphomicrobiaceae bacterium
GCATCAAATCAACAGACGGGTCGACCCGGTAGCGGTCAAAATCGCGCACGCCGTACTCCGCGAGCAGCGTGTCGTCGATGCAGAAATTGCCTGTAAACTCGCTGGCCGGCTGGGTCAGGATGACATGCGCCGCATCCGCGACGATCTCGGGTGTGCGGCTGGCGCGCATGACCTCTTCGCCGCCGACGATGTTGGCGATTGCCGCCGTGGCGATGGTCGTGCGCGGCCAAAGCGCGTTCACCCCGATGCCAAGCGGCTTCAGTTCCTCGAACAGCCCCAAGGCGCACAAGCTCATGCCATATTTCGCCAGCGAATAGGCCAGATGCCCCGCGAACCACTTCGCCTTCAGGTCAAGCGGCGGCGACAACATCAGGATGTGCGGGTTCTCCGCGCGGGCCAAATGCTCGATGCAGTATTTCGACACCATGAACGTGCCACGGGTGTTGATCTGGTGCATCAGATCGAAACGCTTCATCTCGGTCGAGGGCGTGTCGCTCAGGTCGATCGCGCTGGCGTTGTTCACGCAGATGTCGATGCCGCCGAAGGTCTGGACGGTCTGGTCGATCGCGGCGCGCACTTGCGCCTCATCACGGATGTCGCAGACGATCGGTAGGGCCTTGCCGCCAGCATTTTCCACCTCCCGCGCGGCGGTGTAGATGGTGCCGGGCAGCCTTGGATGCGGTTCGGCGGTTTTTGCGGCGAGCGCGACATTGGCGCCATCGCGCGCCGCGCGCAGACCGATTGCCAGGCCGATGCCGCGGCTGCCACCAGATATGAAGATGGTTTTGCCCGCCAGCGTGGTCATTTGCGGTTTTCCATCTGCAGGGTACGCGCGCCCGCCGCACCGCTTCATCGCTGGGCGGTGCTTACGACGTCAACGCGTGGTCGCGGTTGCGTTTCCTCAAGTGCCGCACATTTGTTGGTCTTGCGGCAATTCGTTTCTTTCAGGGTACAGATTAAAGCGCGCGCCGCAACCGCCATGTTCCCATGGCAAGTCTGGAGTCGGCCGGTTGGGTCAGTTCTGAAAAATCTCGAAAAACCGATCTGACTGGGGCTGACGTGGCTGGCGGGGCGGCGTGTTGCGCATGATTTCGCGGCGCGCATCCTCTACAACCTGCGGGTCGTCAAGCGGCGCGCCCGGGACGGCCGAAGCTGATGCCGGCTCGGACGCAGCCTCGGCGGCCTGCGCCCCGGCTGTTGGCGCGTCTACGGAAGGGGGTGTTTCTTCGATCTGCGTGCTGAAGCCTGGCAGGGGGTCCAGTGTCTCCAGCGGAGTATCGCCGAGATCCGTGTCGTCCGGCGGCGGCATAGTCGCCTCTTGCGCGGAGGCCGAACTCCCCCCCGGCTCGGGTGCGCTTTCGCGAGCTGGCCGCAGGTCGGCATCGCGTTGGCGGCGCAGCTCCTCCAGCCGCTCGACGTTGCGCTCGACGCGCGCGACTGTCAGGAACTGCTCCAGGTTGTCGGCGTCGATACGCGGCTGAAGCGCCCCGAAGTCTGCGACCGGTCCGGCAAAGCTCACGCGCACAGCCGGCAGCGCCTCGCCGCCCAGCGCCGCGCCGAGGTCCCAACGGCTCGTCAATGTCATTTCGCTCAGATCAAGCCTCGCATCGGTCTCCACCGCGAGGCCGTCCGTCCCGGCGACAAGTTGCGTGCGCGGGATGCGCAGCGCGCCGTCCTTGATCTGCAGAGTCGCCTGAGCGCCGTCGTGAGCGAAGCGGCTTTCGCGCAGCGGTGTGGCCAGCGTGGCGGTGACCGTTTCGTCGGGCTGGGCATCTGCTGCCAGGTATGCCTGTGCCTCGCGCGCCAGCACCTGTGGATCGAGCCCGCGAATTTCGCCTGCGCTTAGTCTAACCTGTCCCGTGCCGGTCATCACCGTCATCAGCCCGCGCGGCGACAGGCCCTCGCTCCGCACGCGCAGGCTCATGTCGGCACGGCCCGCAGCAAGCGGCGCGCCCTCGCCATGCGGCAACTGCGCGAGGTCGAGCGCGGTGACGGCGATCTCGCCATCAAACACGGTGCGCCCGCGCGCGGGCCGAAGTTCGGCCGAGCCGACCGCCTCACCGCCGTAAAGCAATCCTGACAGGGTCGGCATCTGCACAGCCCCGTCCTGGAGCCGCGCCATCACAGTCGCCTCGTTGAGGCTGAGGCCATCGGCGATGGTCAGTTCATCCGCAGCCAGCGACAGGCTACCGGATAGCCGCCGCAGTGTTTCGACTGCAAAAGGCGTATCCGGCCAGAACGCATCCTCGCGGCTACCGCGTTGCTCGACAAGAAGGCCAGCCGCACTGGCGAGATCGAAGCGCTCGGCATTCAGATTGGCCTCAACACGCGGCGTCGCAGCGGAAACATCAACGCGAACATTCCCCGTGGTGGTTCGCCCCGCCAAATTGAACCGCAGGTCGCGCGCGCTGTAGATATTGTCCCTGCTCGACACTGCGGCGCGCACATCAAGCGGCCCGTTCTCATCTGCGCGAAGCCCGGCCAGCGCCAAGGCATCCGCCGCGCGCGGCGCGTCGATCGTCACATCACCATTAAATTGCAGCATACCAGGCTGCGCCGAACCGTCGAAGGCAAATCGCAGCGTGTCCGTCGCGATTTCCGCCACGCCCGTCCACGGCTCTCCAACCCTTTGGTCCCCAACTGCTGGTTCCCCAACTCCCAGCGCCCCGAAAGCGCCGGTAAAGTCGGCCCGCAGCTGCGCCAGGCCGGGCGCCTGTTCCATACCAAGCCACGCCGTCAGGTCTGGCGCCAACTGTCGCGCCAGCCCGCGCAGTGTCGGATTGTCGGCGCTCAGGGCGAGATGAACCCTCTGGCCAGCATAAATGCGCGCTGTCGCCAGCAATGCCGTCTGCGCTGCCGTTCCGTCGATGCGCAGAAGGTAGCCGTTCTCGACCTCGCTTGCCCGCAGATCCGCAACGAGATTTAGCGGGGTGGCTGTGCGCAGCCGCGCCATATGCGGGGCCAGGCGAGCCTGCGCGCCGGGGACCACGCTGGCGAGTTCCATGATGCGCTGCGCATCGTCCGCGGCAAGACTGGCGCGCAGAGCTGGCGCCGTCTGCGAATCGCCGAGCGGATAGCGCCCGCTGGCCGAGACATGCAGGCCGTCGTCGCCGCGCAGCGCCACGCGCTCTGCAGTGATCGCATTGCCATCGACCTGTAGCCGACTCTCGACATCGGTGGCAGTAAACTCCGGCAGGATCAACCGATCCGCGCGCAAGGCGACCTGCCATGTTTGCGCGTCCAGCGCGCTAAGCCCGCCCCGCGCGGTGAACCGTGCGAGCATTTCCGCCGTGCCGCCGCTCAGATAAGGCCTCAGATCGAGTGTGCGCGCGTTCAGATCGACTGTCGCCGCTGCCTCATCCAGGGCCAGCCGAACCGCTCCACCAAAGCGCGTTTCGCCAAGCCGCGCCGAGATATCCGAGATGCTGAACGCATCTGACGCAGACTCGACCTGGCCGCTCAGCGAGAACGCCTTGGCTGATGCATCGCGCTCATCGAGCATCCCCGGCGCGGCCCATTGCAGGAGCCGTGCAAGATTACCGCCGCTGGCGCGAACCATGCCCGCAAGCACCGGCGCTCCGCCACGGCGTGCGAACCGGCCTTCAAAGCCAAAATCGGCGCCGGCCGGCAACCCGGCCTCCAGCTTCTCGACACCCCAGCCGCCGTCGCTGCGTTGCGCAACCGCGTGAATGTCGCGGATCAGATCGCCTCCCAGGCTCGCCTGCGCGACCGTGATGTCGATACGCGCCCTCTCGGCGGGAACGGGAACATTGGCGAGCAGAGCCGGCAACTCGAGCAGCACCTCGGCAGGCATGCGCTCGCTCACTTGCGACCCGGCGAGCAGATCAAGGTCCAGCCACTGCGAGCGCAGTTCCGCCTCAAGCCGCAGGCCGCCATCCCAGGTAAACCGCGCTGTGCCGGAAAGGGTTTGCGGGCGCTGCTCGCGTGTGATCGTCACGCTGAAATCCTCGAAATTGGCGCTGTCCAGCGTCGCTCGTCCCGCGCCTGCCGCGCGCCATTCCGGAGGCTGTCCGCCCGACTGCGGCGGCAACGGCGCGCTCGCCTCGACAGTCCCGACAAATTCCGGACCATCCGCCAGTTCACGAAGGTTGCCCTCGGCGCGATAAACTACGGTTTCACCTGGCGAAGCGGCCTTTACCGGCATCATGCCTTCCGGCGTCATCGTGCCCGCAGAGAATTGCAAATCCCGCAGTTCATCACCGATCATCGCCTGCCCGGCAAACTTGAACGGCCCGCGCAACGTCTCGGCAGACAACTCGCCACTGACGCCCTGGATGCGCCAGCGCGCCGTCTCGCCGGGGCGTGACACCGCCAGCGACGCTTCGTTCAACGTCACGGATTTCAGCGCGACATCAGATGTGATGAAGGGCAGCGCTCCCGCCGCCTCGCCGATGCGTGGCCATCGCACCTGACCGTTCTCGTCCAGCCCGAGCCGCAGCGACAGCCTGTCAAGCTCGAGCTTGCGTGCTTCAATCTGTCCACGCAGCAGCGGCGGGATAGACAACGCCAGGCGGAAGGCATCTGCCGTCGCGGAGGGCGTGTCGAAGCTGCCAGTCCGGTCCGCGATGCTCACTCGCTCGAAACGAACTTCAGGCACCGGCAGGATGGTGAGATCGACATCACCTTCAACCCGGACCGCGCGCCCCGCGAGCTTGCTGGCCTGCGCCTCGAACACAGAGCGGTACTGGTTCCAATCCACGACATAGGGCGCAGCGAATGCGGCCGCTAAAACAAGAATGAGCAGCGATGTGAGGGTCGCAAGCAGGGCGTTCACGCGTGTCTCCGGGATCGCCTTTCGGATGAATATCGAGCTGCCGCAGCCGGTCGCGCGATGCGAATCATTTGCGCATAGCGGCCCCTGGCCCACGCCGTACCTTGCGTCCAGCCTGTAAAGATGTCGTAGTGCATCGCATTACCTTGATACAGTAGTGTGAAAAAGCCGCGGCGGCAAACGCGCGCAATCTCGCGACAGCCCGAGATGACAACACCCAACGAGCAGCCAGGCGCGAGGGATGCCGACGCACAAGACCGCGCCGGCTCGTCTGCCGGGGAGCCGGCGTCGCGGGCTTCGCTGTACAAGGCGACCAAGACGCGGCTGCTGGCATTCGTATCCGATCGTTTTACGGCTAATGTGCGGGACTTCTTCGCCGAGCGTCAGCCGCTGGTGTGGGTCATGGCGCTGGTCATCGGGGTTGCGGCGGCCTATGCGGCGATCCTGTTCCGCTTGGCGATTCGCTTCTTTCAGCTGCCCTGGCTCGGCACGATGGACAAGGCCACGACCGCGGCGGCGATGGCGCTGCCGTGGTGGGTGGTGCTGCTGGCCCCGGCCACCGGCGGGCTGATCGTCGGGTTCATCCTGTTGCGTTTCCAACGTGGACGCCGGCCGCATAACGTCGCCGATGTGATCGAGGCAAGCGCGGTCGGGGGCTGCCGAATATCCGCGCGGGATGGCTTCCTCAGCAGCCTTATTTCCGCAATCACGCTGGGCACCGGCGGGAGCGCGGGCCGGGAGGGGCCGGTGGTGCATCTGGGCGCGACCATTGCCTCGCAACTGGGACAACGATTCGATCTCTCGCCTGGCGCGCAACGCACGCTGCTCGGCTGCGGCGTCAGCGCGGCGGTAGCGGCTTCGTTCAATGCGCCCATCGCGGGCGTGCTGTTCGCCCATGAAGTTATCCTCAGGCATTACGCGCTGCGCGCTTTCGTGCCAATCACGATCTCAAGCGTCGTTGCGACGATCATCGCGCGCGTTCACCTTGGAAATTTCCCTGCATTTATCGTGCCGGAATATAACATCGTCTCGCTTTGGGAGTTCCCAGCCTTTGCGCTGCTTGGACTGACTTCGGCGGCCGTGGCGATTGCCTTCCAATTCGCCATCATTGGCGTGGACCGCACCGCTACAGCGACACCCATCCCCATCTGGCTGAAGCCGGCAATCGGCGGCTTGTGCGTCGGTGCGATCGCGCTCAGCTTCCCGCAGGTGCTTGGCGTTGGCTATGACACCACCGACGCAGCGCTGAACAGCCAGCTTTCGCTTTCACTGATGATCTTGCTGCTGTTCGCCAAGACGCTGGCCACAGCCATCACGCTCGGGTTCAGGATGGGCGGTGGGGTGTTCTCTCCTTCTCTATATCTGGGCGCGATGACGGGCGGGGCGTTCGGGCTGATCGCATCAAGTCTGTTTCCGGAAGCGGCATCGGGCCACGGACTCTATGCGATCCTTGGCATGGGCGCGGTGGCCGCCGCAGTGCTAGGTGCGCCAATCTCGACCACCCTGATCGTGTTCGAATTGACCGGCGGCTATCAGATGACCATTGCCCTGTTGCTGACAGTCTCTATCGCCAACGGCCTGACGCAGGCAGTTCACGGCGTGAGCTATTTCCACTGGCTGTTGAACAACCGCGGCCTGTTCCTTCATGAAGGCCCGCATCAGCATATCGTGCACAGCGTGCGGGTGCGCGACATGATGACGCCGCTGAGCGAAGAAGGCGGGGGCGAGGCCGCAAAACCCGAGGAAGGCCCATATCTCCAGCTTGCGCACACTTTACGCCACGCGCTGCGCATATTCGACGAATCGGGCCGCGAATGGCTGCCCGTCATTGACGCGCAAAGCGAGGAAATAATCGGCTGGGTCCGGCATTTCGACGCCATCGAAGCTTACAACAAGGCTCTGGTGGCCGCACATGTGGAAGAGCACAGGTAGCGCGTGGCGCGGGCGCAGGGTGTGGTATAATCCAGATTCATGACAAGGAATCACGCGAACGCGGCGCTGCAGCAGGCGCCGGAGCCAACGGTTACAAAAGGCTCGATCTCGGAGCGCGCCCGAGCACGCCCGGTATATCTAAATGCGCTCAACCCGGAGCAGCGGGAGGCTGTCGAGGCGCTTGACGGGCCGGTGCTGGTGCTGGCCGGCGCGGGAACGGGCAAGACCCGGGTGCTCACGACGCGCATCGCGCATATCCTCGCCACGGGCCGCGCGCAGTCCTATGAGGTGCTGGCCGTCACATTCACCAATAAGGCCGCACGCGAGATGAAGCAGCGCGTCGGGGAAATCGCCGGCGGGGTCGCGGAAGGCATGCCGTGGCTCGGCACATTCCATTCCATCGGCGCGCGTATCCTGCGCAGCCATGCCGAGTTGGTCGATCTCCAACCCTCATTCACCATCCTCGACACCGACGACCAGCTCCGCCTCATCAAGCAGGTGATCCAGGCCGAAGGGCTGGACGAAAAGCGCTGGCCCCCGCGCGTATTAGCGAGCCTGATCGACGGCTGGAAGAACCGTGGCGTTTCCGCCGACAAGCTGCCTGAGGAAGAGCACTTCGCTTTCGCCGATGGCCGCGCGGGCGCGCTTTACGCGGCCTATCAGCAGCGGCTGGTGGACCTGAACGCGGTCGATTTTGGCGACCTGCTCTTGCAGGGGCTGCGCCTGTTCCGCGACAACCCGGAAGTTCTGGCGCGCTATCACCGCAAGTTCAAATACCTGCTGGTGGACGAGTACCAGGATA
>CAYVFK010000089.1:0-7420 GCA_964450925.1 uncultured Hyphomicrobiaceae bacterium
CGGCGGTGCTGGCCAGCGGTCCGCGCGCGGTCTCCGTGGTGATAGTGGTGAGCTGCGCGCCGAGCAGGAACAACGCGATCGGCGTGAAGGCATCGCCCATCAGCTTGAGCGGCGTCGCCACCGCAACCGGCAGGCCAATCTCGAAGCCCTTGAGCAGCAGCCCCACGGCAACGGCGGGCAGCACCGGATTGCCGAACAGCAGCTTGCCCACGCCCAGCCCCTCCGGCCCGCTGCGCGCCATCAGCCAGATACCAAGCGTGGAGATCAGCACCATGTGCGTGCTCACGGCGATGGTCTGGTGCAACAGGAAATCCGGCGGGAAACTCAGCGCGATGAGCGGCAGACCGTAATTGCCGCTGTTGGCGAAGGCGATCGCAAAGCCGAGCAGATGGCGCATGTCCGCGCCACGCCCAAGCGCCAGGCCCAGCCCGTAGCCCATCGCGTAATGCACTGCGAATTGTAGCAGCATGAACCACGCGGTCGGCCAGACCTCGATCAACGGGATTTCCGCCGATATCAGGAAGTGAACCAGCGCGGCGGGCAGAACCACATAGACGGTCAGGCGCGAGAGCGTATCGAGATCGAAGCCGAGGCGGCGCTGCGATGCCCAGCCCAGCGCGACCAGGACCAGCACCGGCAGCGTAATGCCCGTGAGGATTTCGAGAAAAATCGACAAATTATCTGCCCCCGCGCCAGCGCACGAAAAAGCCCGCCGGATACCCGGCAGGCTTTATGCGATGATCCAGCAGCGCTGGTATGTGGTCAGTCGCCGCCGTCTTCGTCCGCAGCCTTGCCGACCTGAAGCTGGGTATAGCCCTGCTCACCGAGCCGGTCGATGAGGCCAAGTTGCGTTTCCAGCCAGCCGATGTGCCCTTCCTCGTCGTGCACGAGGTCCGTGAACAGATCGCGGCTGACCAGATCACCGGCCTCCTGGCACGCACCCGCGGCCTGCGTGTAGAACTTGCGCGCTGCGTGCTCGTCGCGCAGGTCAGCCTCGAACATGTCCTTAAGCGTTTGCGAGCGGTCCACCTTGTTCATCGAGGTCATGTCCGGATTGCCCTCAAGAAACAGCATCCGCTCGATCAGCATGTTTGCGTGACCCAGCTCCTCGTGCATTTCCTCGCTCATTTTCTCGCCAAGCGCGTCAAGCCCCCAGTCTTTCAGCACATGTGAATGCAGCAGGTACTGGTGGACGGCGGTGAACTCCATCGTCAGCGCCTTCTGAAGGTGCTCGACGACAATCTCTTCGCCTTTCATGGGCCTATCTCCTTTTCGCCAGAGTTTGCGGGTGGTGGCGACGTTTCTGCCGCCTGAAAGAAAAACAGCGGTGGCGCCGTCAAGTTCCGCCCCGCCCGGGATTCACGCGCACGCCCGGCGCTGGGCGCTCCAGCAACACCTCGCGGCGGAAGCGGTAAAGTTGAGCGGGCCGCCCGCCCGTTGCCGGCTCAACGCCGCCCGCTGGTTCGACCAGACCGGCATTGGCCACCAGGCGGCGGAAATTCTGCTTATGCAAGCGGCTGCCGAGGATCGCCTCCACGGTCGACTGGAAGGTTGAGAGAGTGAACCGTTCCGGCAGCAACTCGAAGATGACCGGGCGATACTTGATCTTGCCCCGCAGCCGGCTCATTGCCGTGGCGAGAATGCGTCGGTGGTCATAGCGCATCGCGCGGCCGGGGCGCACCGGTCCCTCCCAGGCATGTGCGGCTTTACGACCGTCATAAAAAGCTTCAGCGACCAGCCCCGCCTCGTAAAGCAACTCATAGCGCTCAAGCGCCTTCTCCTCGTCCCAAGCGCCATCTCCCTGACCGAAGCAGATGTTCAGCCGGTCAGTTCGGCGAAGCGGCCGTGCAGGCTCGCCCGGCGCGGGAGCGCGGCTTGCCCAGGTTTCCAGGAGCGGCCCCAATGACTGCAGGATCGCCGGGGTCGTGCCGCGCCGATCCTCCCACGGGAAATAATCGTACCACGGCCGCCATACCGCGCCGCCCCCGCAAGTCAGCGTTTGCGCCCGGGTTAGCGCGAGGTAGCCGATCGACATCACGTGCGGGCCGGTATCGCCGTAGCGCGCGTGGCGGCCGCGATCGCCGAAGGTATAGAGCTGCTCGACATAACCGAGTTGCAGGCCCGTCTGCTCGGCCACCCAGGAACGAAGACCGATCTCCAGCGTCCGGTGTGCAAGCGGATTGAACACGCCTGAAGGCAGCGCATCGCGCGCGTCGTCTTCATCGCTGCGCACGACGAGGATGTGCGGCTCACCATCGCGAACGCAAATGATCGCTGCGCTCAGGCCAATCTTTACGGCTGGCGCCTCAAGCGCCTCGGTCCGCGTCCTAATTTCGGACGACGGCTCTGATTGTCTGTTAGCCGTGGGAGCCCTGGCCAAGTTGGGAACCTTGCGTGGCCGCGTCAGATGGGCGGGACCGCTCTGCCTCACGCGGCGCATATGCCTGAGGCTGTAGAGACCGACGAGCTGGGCGCAACGCGATGAAAAAGCCCGCGATCACATCGATCAAAGCCGCCACCGTTATGATGAGGAACACCGACGTCGCCGCCTTCTCGACCATCAGGAACTGGATCACGCATATGATGAGGACGATTGTCGATAGCGCTTGATCGGTTATCGACATGGCACGCCGCCGCGCTGCTTTCATCAGCTCGACAAACAAGAACATCAGCGTAAGCAACACGATCGCATCGCCGACATTCAGCGACCAGCTCGCCCCAGACATCAGCGCCAAGCTGACGACCTCGCTCTGCAGCAGTTGCTGCGCGCCTTCCACGGCCGGACCGGCGAAGCCGAACACGGCGATGTCATATACGATCAGCGCGATTGCAATCCATGGCACTGCCGCGAGCATGGCGCTCTCCGTTCATCAATGATGCGCGAGGATCAATACTCGTCTTTCGGTTCTAGCACCTGCCGGCCGCGATACATGCCTGTTTTCAGGTCGATGTGATGCGGTCGGCGCAGTTCGCCGGTGTCCTTGTCCTCGACATAGGTTGGCTTATCGAGCGAGTCATGCCCGCGCCGGTTGCCGCGCTTCATGCGCGAAACTTTACGTTTTGGGACTGCCATCGTTGTTCTCCATAGACCATGCGCGCGACGCCGGCGCGCGTAATCGCGTTGCGTTGGTGTATAACGGGTATCGATCCGGTTGGCCAGCACTTCGCGCGGCCATTCATGCGGTCGTTGATGCGATCATGGCGCGTCTGGCGCCGGATCGCGGACGGCTTGTCGCCGCGCCGGAAATTTGCAAAACAATCCGAACCGGCATGCGCCATGTCCGACCCCGATCCCAGGAATGTAGAGCGAAGACCAATGTTTAAAGAGCGTCTGGAGGGAAATGCAAGACTTGTTGAAGGTTGCCTCCAGGATTTGCTGAGTGGTGAAGGCCTGGGCGATTTTGCGCCGCCGCAGCGTTTGGTCGATGCCATACGGCATGGCACGCTCGGCGGGGGCAAGCGGCTGCGCCCGCATCTGATGATCGAGAGTGCGGGCGTGTTCGGCGCGCCCCCCGAGGCAGCGGTCGAGGCGGCATCGGCACTCGAATGCGTGCATTGTTATTCGCTGATCCACGACGACCTGCCGGCGATGGACGACGATGATCTGCGGCGCGGCCGGCCGACAGTCCACCGCGCCTTCGATGAGGCGACCGCGATCCTCGCGGGCGACTCGCTGCTCACGCTGGCGTTCGAGATCATGGCGCGCGAGAGCACCCATCCCGACCCTGCGGCGCGGGCGCGCCTGACGGTGGGGCTGGCCCAGGCATCCGGATGGCGCGGCATGGCGGGCGGGCAGATGCTCGACTTGATGGCGCCGGGGCAACGGCTGGATGCGGACGACATCGCACGGCTGCAGGCGATGAAAACCGGAGCGCTGTTGAAATTCGCTTGCGAGGCGGGCGGGATCATCGGCGGCGCGAACTTGGATGAAATGTCGGTGCTCAGCCGCTACGGCGCGCTAATCGGGCAGGCATTCCAGCTTGCTGATGATCTCCTCGATGCCGAGGGCGATACGGCGACGCTCGGCAAGGCCGCGCGCAAGGATGAGGCTGCGGGCAAGGCGACACTGGTGACGCTGCTGGGGCTGGATGCAGCGAAGGTGCGGCTGCGCGAGCTTGAGCAGGAGGCCGTGCGCACGCTTGAGCCGTTTGGCGCGCGCGCTAGCATGCTGGCCGCTACCGCGCAGTTCATCATCGCCCGCACGTACTGAGGGAGGTGTGAAACTCAACGCTGACCGTCTGCCCTGAAGCCCGTACGCTCGCGGTAGCGCGACAGCACATAAACCCGAATGGCGCTGGACAGGCCCGACGCCCCGCGCAGATTGTCGATCTCCGCGACGATCTCGCCGACCGGGCGGCTTTCCTCGCGGGCGATGTCGCGCAGCGCAGACCAGAACGCATCCTCCAGCGAAATCGAGGTGCGATGCCCCGCGATGTTCAGCGAATGTTTGCGCGGGCGCGCGCTTCCGGGCAGCGCGGTCATGCGGGACCGATCATAACTTCAGGGCGAACGATCTCGTCGAATTGCGCCTCGGAGACGTGGCCCAGCCGCACGGCCTCTTCCTTCAGCGTCGTGCCGTTCTTGTGCGCGGTTTTCGCAATCTCGGTCGCCTTGTCATAGCCGATATGCGGCGCCAGCGCGGTCACGAGCATCAGCGAGCGCTCCATCAATTCGGCGATCCGCGCGCGGTCCGGCTCGATGCCCTCGATGCACTTGTCGGTCAGGCTCACGCAGGCATCGGCGAGCAGGCGAACCGATTGCAGCGCGTTGTAGGCCATCACCGGCTTGAACACGTTCAGTTCGAAATGGCCCTGGCTACCGGCGAAGGTGATCGCAGTGTGGTTGCCCATGACCTGCGTGCAAACCATCGTCATCGCCTCGCACTGCGTCGGGTTGACCTTGCCCGGCATGATCGATGAGCCCGGCTCGTTTTCCGGCAGCCTCAACTCGGCCAGCCCGGAGCGCGGCCCGGAGCCAAGCAGACGGATATCGTTGGCGATCTTGAACAGGCTCACCGCCAGCACGTTGAGCGCGCCGGAAACCTCCACAATGGCGTCATGCGCGGCCAGCGCCTCGAACTTATTGGGCGCGGTGACAAAAGGCAGCTCAGTGATCTCGGCCACATGCTCTGCGAATTTCTGGGCGAAGCCGTCCGGCGCGTTCAGCCCCGTGCCAACAGCGGTGCCGCCTTGCGCGAGCGCACACAGCCGCGGCAGGGTGTCATGCACCCGCTCGATTCCGCCACGCACCTGCGCGGCGTAGCCTGAGAACTCCTGCCCGAGGGTCAGCGGGGTAGCGTCCTGAAGATGGGTGCGTCCGATCTTGATGATGTCGTACCAGCACTCGGCTTTCCATTCGAGCGATCCGGCGATCTTGTGCAGCGCGGGCAGCAGGCGGTGATGGATTTCCTCGACCACGGCGATGTGCATCGCGGTCGGAAAGGTGTCGTTCGATGATTGGGAGCGGTTAACATGGTCGTTCGGGTGAACTGGCTCCTTGGTGCCGATCTGTCCGCCGAGCAACTCGATCGCGCGGTTCGCGATCACCTCATTGGCGTTCATGTTGCTCTGGGTGCCCGATCCGGTTTGCCACACCACGAGTGGAAATTCGTCGTTGTGCTTCCCGTCGATGATCTCCTGGGCGGCCTCCGCGATGGCGTCGGCCAGACGCGGCTCCAGTTTTCCAAGGTCGCGGTTCGTCAGGGCGGCCGCGCGCTTGACGATGCCGAGCGCGCGGATCAGCGGCGGCGGCATTGTCTCAGCGCCGATCTTGAAGTTGCCGAGGCTGCGCTGGGTTTGCGCGCCCCAATAGCGGTGTTCCGGTATTTCGAGCGGGCCGAAGGAGTCGGTTTCCGTGCGCGTGCCAGTCATGGGCTTGCCTTTCGCTTCCGGCGCGCGTCAGTCCTCATCGGCTTCGCGCAGCGGGATGATCGTGATCGTGCGGTCTGCAATATTTATATCCGGCACGCAGGCAGCGGTAAACGGGACCATGAATGGCTTGCCCGAAGCGCCCGCGATCTCGATCAGGTCTCCAGCCCCGAAATCATGCACGGCAACAACCGAGCCCAGCGTTTGGCCCTGCCGGTCAACGGCTGCGAGCCCGATGAGGTCGGCGTAATACCATTCATCCGCTTCGGGTGGGGGCAGCCGGTCGCGCGGGACGAACAATTCGCACCCCACCAGCGCCTCGGCCGCGTTTCGGTCGGCTATATCAGCGATCCGCGCGACAATAAACGGCCCTTTCGCCGGGCGCAGATTGGCCAGCGTGATCTTGCGCCCGCGCGCATCGCTCAGCGGACCATAAGCGCCCACATCTTCCGGGGATTCGGTGAAGCAGCGGATCTTCACGTCGCCGCGAACGCCGTGGGCGGCGGTAATCCGGCCGACGCGCACGCGCTCGCTTGTCGACATGGGCGGTGCTCGGGCGGGTTATTCCGCAGCGGCTTCTTCGGCGGGCGCTTCGGCTTCAGCCTTGGCGGCCTCGGCCTTATCAAGGCGCTCCTGCTCCCGCTCCTTGGCTTTCGCGCCCGGCTCGGCCTTTTTCGGGTTGTTGCGCGCGGGGCGGTTGGCCAGTCCGGCGGCGTCGAGGAAGCGCAGCACGCGGTCAGTCGGCTGCACTCCTTTTTCAAGCCAATACTTCACCCGCTCCGGGTCGAGCACCACGCGATCCTCGCGGTCGCGCGGCAGCATCGGGTTATAGGTGCCGATCTTCTCGATGAAGTTGCCGTCGCGCGGCGCGCGGCTGTCTGCGACCACGATGCGGTAGAACGGGCGCCTTTTCGCCCCGCCCCGGGCCAGTCTCATTTTCAGTGCCATGCGTGTCTTCCTTGTTCAATCTTCGGTGACTTCAACGCCCAATTTCATCAATTCTTCACGTATTCTTGCTTCATCAGCATCTTGAGAGCGCAAAATGATATCACAAATTTTACGGAAAAACTCATTGCCTGGAAATGGCTCGATATTTGTAAAACTTTCAAAAACACACTCTTTATCAAAATCATCATCACCCAGAATTTGATTCAAAACATGAAATTTTACATCATCGCCATAATCTAATTCGATTTTGACCGATTTAATCGGAAATTTTGCCAGACAGCGAAGCGTCTGCAGCTCAACTGCCAGCCGATTGGCGCGAGACAAATCATCAACTTTCATAAATATACCAGCTCGATTTAGGAGTATTTGTTAACGCTTGCGCTTCGGGCGCTTTTTGGTCGCCGAGCGTGAGCCGCGCCCGCCGCCGGGCATTCCGCCGAGGCCCGGAAGCCCGCCAGGCATGCCGCCCATGCCTGCGCCGCCGCCCAGCCCCGGCAAACCGCCCGGCATCCCCTGCGCACCGCCGAACCCGGGCGGCATTTGTCCACTTTCGGCGGCCTTCTGCGCCTCGGCCATTGCCTCGGGCGGCATATCCGGCATCCCGC